>RFJH01000137.1 GCA_003694975.1 Anaerolineae bacterium
ATTCACCACGTCGCCCTGGTCACAGATGACCTGGAGAAGGGATTGCATTTCTGGAGAGACGCCCTGGGTCTGACCGTCTCCGAGGTGCGCGAGGTGGAAGGAGAAGCGGCACAGATCGCTTTCCTTCCGGTAGGTGAAGGGGAAATCGAACTCGTCCGCCCAACAAGCGAAGATACCGGCCTGGCGAGGTACCTCGCCAAACGCGGCCCGGGGATGCATCACGTCTGCCTGGAAGTGGACGACATTCACGCCATCCTCGAGCGCCTGCGCGCCGACGGCGTGCGATTGATCAACGAGACACCGCGTCGCGGTGAAGATGGCCGACAATACGCCTTTGTCCATCCGGAAAGCACGGGGGGTGTGTTGGTGGAACTCTACCAGTTGTGAACGCCTGCAAAAGAGGAGAATGCTGCCCGATACAAGATAGCGTCCACACTTTTCACCACCGGCCAGGAAGAAAGAAGTGCCTCCTCGCTCTGTCATGGGCGAGGAGGCCTGTGCTACAATAAATATGGAACGCGAAGGAATTCACATAAGGAGGCACGATGAGTACGCTCACAGACGTGCGTCCATCTCCCATTGCCGGTCAATGGTATGCCGGCCAACCGGAGAGGCTGGCCACCGAAGTAGACCGGTACCTTGAACAGGCCACCCTCCCCGCCCTGAATGGCGATGTGGTCGCCGTGGTCGCTCCCCATGCGGGGCACCGCTACTCCGGCCCCGTCGCCGGTTACGCCTTTGCCGCAGTGCGCGGCCTGCGCCCGGACCTGGTCGCCGTGGTCTCTCCCATGCACCATCCCTATCCAGCCCCTCTCCTCACGACAAGTCACCGCGCCTACGCCACGCCGTTGGGCGAGATCCCGGTAGACCGTCAGGCCGTCAACGAACTGGACGAGGCGCTGCGACTGCACGGCATCGCCGCCGGCTTGACACCGGTCGCCAGGGACCCGGAGCACTCCCTGGAAATCGAGTTGCCGTTCCTGCAACGTGCCCTGGCCGCGGATTTTCGCCTTCTACCGGTGATGGTGCGCGCCCAAGATGCGGCTCTGGCCGAGGCCCTGGGACTGGCACTGGCCGATGTGCTGGGCAAACGCAATGCACTGCTGGTCGCCAGCACCGACCTCTCTCACTTCTATTCGCAGGAAACTGCTGAGCAACTCGATGCAGAAATGCTCCGCCAGATCGAGGCCTTCTCCCCGGAGGGAATGTTCGAGGCGGAGCGCACCGGCAAGGGATTCGCCTGCGGCCTGGCTGCGACGGCTGCCGTGTTATGGGCAGCGCGTAACCTGGGCGCGGATACCGTGAAGATAGTGCGCTATGCCACCTCCGGCGATGTGACCGGTGACTTTTCCTCCGTCGTCGGCTACGGTGCCGCTGTGATCCTGAAAACACAGAACAAAAGGGGCGGGACGCAATAGCCAAACAGCGGTGGCACATCGCCCCACCTCCGAAGCATTCCTGACACAACCCTCGCCTGCCCGTTCGTTACCCTTCTTGATGCCGATGATTCTCTGGGACATCCTTCTCATCCTCCTCCTGATTGCCCTCAACGGATTCTTCGTCAGCGTGGAATTCGCCGTCGTCGCAGCACGCCGCTCGCGCATTGACATTCTGGCCGGGGAAGGCAACCGTGCCGCTTCTATCGCCCAAACATGGTTGACCGACGCCTCCCAGCGCGACCGCGTCATCGCCGCGGCACAACTGGGTGTGACCATCGTCAGCCTGATGCTGGGTGCAGTAGGAGAAAACACCTTTGAGGCGCTCCTCGCGCCGTATTTCCACGACCTGGTCCTTCCCGACAAACTGGCCTTCATGGGAGCGCTGATCTCTGCCCTGCCGCTGGCGACGTCCCTGGTCATCGTCACCAGCCTGCACGTCGTTTTGGGAGAGCAGGTGCCTAAAATCGCCGTCCTCAACACTCCGGAGCGTTTCGCCCTGCTCTCTGCGCGCCCCATGCGCTTCTTCATGACCCTCTTTCGCGGCTTCATCTCCGCCCTCGATTGGACCACACGCACCATCCTGCGTCTGTTCGGCCTGCACGCGGAGACCGTGCACGGCAGCGTGTACACCCTGGAAGAATTGAAGCACCTCGTCGCCGGGCCGGAGACGCAAGGCGTCATCGAAGAACCGCAGCTCGAGATGCTCAGCGCCATCTTTGATTTCGGCACGCGCCTCGTCCGCCAGGTAATGATCCCGCGTACCGAAGTCATCGCCGTGGAGGCTGATACCCCCCTCCGCGACGTCGTCCGCCTGACGAGCGAGAGCCGGTATACCAAATTCCCCGTTTACGAGGAGAACCTCGACCAGGTGATCGGCATCCTGCACGTCAAAGACCTGCTCAGCGTGATGGATGATTCAAGCCGCATGGAGCAACCGGCTCGCACGCTGGTCCGTGAAGCGCTCTTCGTCCCGGAAACCCTCCCCATCGGTTCCCTCCTGCACCAGTTCCGTGACCGCCGTCAGCACATCGCCATCGTCCTGGACGAATACGGCGGGACGGCGGGACTGGTCACCCTGGAGGACCTCCTCGAAGAAATCACCGGTGAGATCGGTGACCCCTTTGACGTAGAAGCACCGCAAATCCAGGAGCAGGCGGACGGCTCGGTGCTGATAGACGGCTTGGCGCTGATCGATGAAGTCAACGAACAACTCGGCCTGCACCTGCACGATGAGAACTACGACACCATCGCCGGTTTCACCATTGGTCGCCTGGGGCGCATCCCGCGTGTAGGCGATGTGCTCGACGTACCGGAAGAGGGCATCCGACTGGAAGTCAAAGCCATGGACCACCTGCGCGTCGCCCGTCTGGAGTTGACACGGCTTCCGTCTGGAAGAGAAGCCTGAGGCGCACCGTATGGCGTCTCCTGGTACCGTGTACGCTCAGGTAGTCGTCAACATCCCATCGGTGCAGGGGGTGTTCGATTACGCCCTCCCGCCTGAACTGGGAGGCAAAGTAAACGTGGGCAGCCTGGTACGGGTACCGTTCGGCAGGCGCATGGTTCAGGGAGTAGTGTTCCGGTTTATCGAACAGCCCGCCGTGGCCGAGGTGAAGGCAATCACAGGCCTGATCGATCCCGACCCCGTCCTGACCTCATCGCAAATCGCCCTCGCGGAAGCCCTGAAAGACACCTTTTGGATGTCGTTGGCGGACGCCGTAGGACTGATGCTTCCCCCCGGACTGAGTCAACAGGCCGATACACTCTACGCCCTGAGGACGGAATCCGCCTCGCGCGCCGACCTCGACCTGAGCCCCGTTCAGAAGCGCCTCCTCAACCTGCTGCGGCGACGCGGTCCCCTGCGCGGCCGACAGATCGATCGCCACTTCAAACACGTGGACTGGCGTCGAAGCGCGGGGAAACTGGTGCGTATGGGCCTGCTTACCAGGCAGTCCGTCCTTCCCCCCCCATCCGTCCGTCCCAAATACGTCCGCACGGCCCAACTCGCCGTGCCTCCCCGGGTTGCCGAAGAGGCCATGCCCACATTGGGGAAAACCCCCGCCACCCTGAAACGCCGACAGGCTGCCCTGCGTATGTTGATGCGCGAAGCGGACGAAGTGCAGGTCACCTGGGTCTACGCCGAGAGCGGCTGCAACCTGGCCGACTTGCAAACCCTGGCCGAGCGCGGCCTGATTGTACTGCGCGAGAACGAGGCCTGGCGAGACCCCCTGGCCCGCCTCGCGGCGGAGACGCCTCTCACCGAGTCCCCCACGCCGACACAGGCTCAGGAGCGCGCCCTGGAGGCCATTCGCTCTGCCTTCACCCACTCCCCCTCGCGCCCACTCCTGTTGCACGGCGTGACCGGCTCCGGCAAGACGGAGATCTACCTGCGCGCCGTCCAGGAAGCCATCCGGCGCGGGCGACAGGCCATCGTCCTCGTCCCCGAAATCGCCCTCACCCCTCAGACGGTGCGCCGCTTCCTGGCGCGTTTCCCCGGCCAGGTGGGGTTGCTTCACTCCCGTCTCTCCGCCGGTGAGCGCTACGATACCTGGCGACGTGCCAGAGCAGGGATGCTCAACGTGGTCATCGGGCCGCGCAGCGCTCTCTTCGCGCCATTACCGGACGTGGGCGTGATCGTGGCCGACGAATGCCACGATGGCTCCTACTACCAATCAGAGCCGCCGTTTTACCACGCCGTGGAAGCGGCGATCCTGTACGCCCGTCTGAGCGGCGCGGTGTGCCTTCTCGGCTCGGCCACACCACCGGTCACCTACCGTTACCGGGCAGAGCGGGGAGAATTCCACCTCCTGAAATTGCCGAAGCGCATCGCCTCCTCCCCCCCTCAGGAAGACGCACGCTCCCTGAGCCTGCCACCGGTTCACGTGGTGGATATGCGCGCCGAACTCGTCTCCGGTCATCGTGGTATTTTCAGCCACGCCTTGCTCGATGCCCTTGCAGAGACCCTGGCACGCGGCGAACAGGCCATCCTTTTCCTCAACCGACGCGGCACGGCGACCTATGTCTTCTGCCGCGAGTGCGGCTACGCGCTCAAGTGTCCACGCTGCGATACGCCGTTGACCTACCACATCCACCCGCCAAAAGGGTCATCGCCGCTGCTCTGTCACCGCTGCGGATACACGCGTCAGATGCCGGGACGCTGCCCTCAATGCGGCGGAACGCAGATCCGCCAATACGGCCTGGGCAGCGAACGTGTAGAGGCGGAGGTGCAACGCCTGTTTCCTCAAGCACGCACCTTGCGGTGGGACCGGGACACCACACGCCACAAGGATGCTCACGAGATCATCTTGAGTCACTTCGTTGCCCACCGCGCTGATGTGCTGATCGGCACACAGATGCTTGCCAAAGGGCTGGACCTGCCGCTGGTGACCCTGGTCGGCATTGTCCTCGCCGACGTCGGATTGAACTTCCCCGATCCCTTCGCTGCGGAGCGTGTCTTCCAGGTGCTCATGCAGGTGGCCGGTCGCGCCGGGCGGTCGACGCGCGGCGGACGCGTCATCTTACAGACGTTTCAGCCGGAGCACTACGCCATCCGACACGCCGCGCGGCACGACTACGACGGCTTCTACGCCCGCGAACTGGACTACCGCCGCCGCCTGGGATACCCGCCCTTCGCCCGCCTGGTGCGCCTGGAATATCGCCATCTCCAGGCGACTCAGGCCGAGGAGGCCGCACACGCTCTGGCAGAGAGATTGCACCGATGGTTAAAAGAGGAAGACCGTCGCCAGACGACGGTCATCGGCCCGGTGCCCTGCTTTTTCTCTCCCCTGGGCGGTCTTCATCGCTGGCAAATCGTCCTGCGCGGGCCGGAACCGGAGACGCTGCTGCGCGGTCGCCACCTCCCCGAAGGCTGGCGAGTCGAAATCGAACCACCAAGTTTGCTATAATCAGGAAAACTTCTTCAGGAGTGAAACACGCGTGCAACCTGGACAGCGCCGGGAAGTCCTCACTTGGGACGATGTAGACCGACTCATCGAGTATCTTTTGCCTCAGTTCCGACGCGAATTCAACGCCATGGTGATGATCACACGGGGCGGCATTATCCCCGGCGGCCTGCTGGCGGAAGCGATGGGCATCACACACATCCTGACCGCAGCCGTGGATTTCCCTGCCCAGATGCAGGCCGAGGCGAACAAGTTGATGGCCTGGCCCCAGTTCCTGCAATTCCCGTCGGATGACCTGCTGGTCGGTCGGGCGACGCTGATCGTAGACGACGTATGGGGCTCCGGACGGACCATCACCGCCGTAAAGAACCGCGTCTCAGCAGCCGGCGGCTTTCCAGAAACCTGCGTCTTGCATTTCAACCCTTATCGCAATCTTTTCGGCAACACCCGTCCGGATTACTACGCGGCCATCACCGACGCTTACATCGTCTATCCCTGGGAAGTTGACCGCGGCCCGGATAAGATGTTGCTCGAAGGGTAAAAGTGTGCCGGACGGGCGCAGAGCAGTCGTCCGGCCTTGATGCGCTCCACAAGGGGTGAGAACGCGAAGGGCAAATCGTGACTTTTGTCACAGAATGTACAAGGGCTTATGTGCAATAATTCACATAAGCCTGTTCTTTATCTGAGCATGGAAAGGAGAATGCCATGAACCTCTTCACGTTGGACAACCTTTTCCTGTTGCTGACCGGTCTTTTGGCCATCTACCTTTTGTGGCGGTTCTGGGGCCGCTACAGCACCGCGAAAGCCACCTACGATGTGTACTACATGATGGGCTTCGCGGTGCTTTTGATTTCCGGTCTGTTGCTCATCTTCCTGGGATATGGCATCCTGGGAATGGGTGGCACGGCGCTTTCTCCCTACATCCTGCCTGTTGCCAGCCTGATCCCCCTGGGACTCTCCATGGGCATCGCGGAGCAATATTACCCCTCCTGGAAAAAAGCCTTTAAATGGTTCGCCCTGGTAGGCTTCCTGGCCATCGCCGTGACCAGCATCGGCGGCATGGAGACGCTACGGAAAATCGCCGTACCGCTCTTCCACGGCGTGGCCGGCTTGGTGCTCTTCCTGGGGCCGATCTTTGCCAAAGACAGCGCGAAGGGATTCTGGTGGGTCGGCGTCGGCGGTGCTCTGATCGGCCTGGGCGGCATCGCCCTGGCGTTCCTCTCTGTCGGCAAACAATTTCTCTTCTTCAGCGCCGATGTGGTGTTCGCCATCCTGGCCCCTCTTCTGTTCCTGATGACTCTCGCGTTCACCTATGGCTTCGTAAAAGACATTCGGAAATAGCCCTGCGTGGTAGGCCGTAGTCTGCTACGGCCTACCGCGTCTCCCAAAAGAACGTGGCCTGTCGAAGGAGCGTCCAATGGAATTTCTGCGTTCCCGCTTCCACTACCTCTTCAAGACAACCAAAGGCCTCATCCTGGTCGCCATCGCGATGACCGCCATGACGACTGCCCTTTTCGGCATGCTTTCCGGGCCAATGGCCGAACTGGGCGTGCGCGATGTCATTGTGCGTACGCTGGGGATGGACCTCAACCCCGCCGAGCGCGAAGGGCGCATCATCATCCTTTACCACTCTATCGCCATGGCCGTGGTCGCCATTGAGACTTACATGATTACCGGCCTGTTGAAGATGCGGGAGTTCTACCGGGACGCCGTGCGCGTGTTGATCACAGCCGGTTATCTGATGGCCATGATCTTCGGCCTGGCGTTTGCTTACTGGGGGCATGAGTGGGTCTTCCATGGGCTGTATATTGCCGGATTGACCCTCATCTTCTTCGCCGGTGTGTTGCTCACCATCGCCCTCTGGCCCTGGGACAAAGCATACTACCAGCCCGACCCGGCTTACGCGCGGACGAAGGGAGGGATTGACCTCGAACGCGCCGCGTTCTTCGCCACATCCCTCACCACGGTCATCTCGGCCATCTTCGGCGCCGTGCCCGGCTCCTACTTCGGCAACGGCTTCGAGGTCTTCCTGGCGGAGAACATCATCCGCCTGCCGGAGAAGACCACGATGGAGTACTCCATCATCGGTCACCTGCACATCATGCTGGCGCTCCTGGCCATCATGATTACCCTCATCATCGGGCGCTGGCTGGATTTCAAGGGCACGCTGCACAAAATCGCCATGCCGCTCATGATCCTGGGCACGGTGGTGCTCAATCTGGGCGTGTGGGGCGTGGTCACGCCGCTGGAACCCATCGCCCACATGATTATCTACGTCGGCGCCACACCTTCCATGTTGGCCGCGTTGATGCTGGTCATCTACGGATGGGATCGCTTGATCCGCGAGGGCGTGACAGGCATCGAGAAGCCACGTTTCGGGCAAAAAATCAAAGCCCTGCTTGATGACCCGCTGCGCTTTGGCCCGCTGTGGCAAATGGTCTACATGAACTTCAATGTGAGCGGGGTGGGCATCTTCTTCGCCATCCGCCTGGACGAACTTATCCGCCTCTGGCCGCACCGCGAGGAACGTATCGAATTGACCGGTCACTGGCATGTGCTCTCGGCCATCATCGCCACCATCATCCTGCTCTACTATGGCGATATCATCGGTCTGAAAGGAAAGGTGCGCAAACTCTACGGCTGGGCCATCATCATCCTCTCCGATCTGGCCTTCGGCGCGGTGACGGTCTTCGAGTTGAAGCGCCTGTTCATCGCCGAGGCGGTTCAGCAGCCGCTCGTCAACACCCTGATGCTGTTGGTGGATACCGGCCTGGGGCTGACGTTGGTAACGCTGGCCATCGTCATGCTCTGGCGGCTGGTTGACCTGTTCAAGGCGCGCGGTCGCTGGACGGAAGAAGCAACGCACGAACTCGCGGAGGAGGTGACGAAATGAAGGGTGCAACCTGTCATCGCGAGGCGCGGAGCGACGAAGCGATCTCCATCCTGTCCTGTGGGAGACTGCTCTGGGTGATCGTCCTCATGGCAACCATCATTCTGGCTTCCTGCGCTCCCGTAGACCTGGACGCCCCCGCCCCGACCTACGACACGGGCGTTGACTCCACCGCCTGGGCGAAAGTGCCCGCCGGGACGTTCCTCCTCGGTCAACATCACGAGGACGAAGCCACCATCGAGAACGATTATGAGATCATGGTCACCGACGTGACCGTTGCCCAATACGTGGAGTTCCTGAACGCCGCGCTGGCCGATGGCTCGGTCAAAGTTTCGGGAGACCACGCCGTCGCCTTCTACCCTGGCGACCCCTTCCACGGCAAGAAACACGAAATCCGCATTGATGCGGGGGACTACCCCCTCGTCCCGTTGAACGATCCGGCTTCACGCTTCACCTTCGACGGGCAGCGCTTCGCCGTCAAAGCGGGCTGGGAGAATCACCCCATGACCAACGTCTCCTGGTTCGGTGCCTGGGCTTACTGCGGCTACTATGGCTGGCGTTTGCCCACCGAGAAGGAATGGGTGAAAGCCGCGCGTGGCACGGACGATCGCGCCTATCCCTGGGGCGATGAGATTACCGTGCATCACGCCAACTTCTATCATAGCCGCGATCCCTTTGAAGACATGTGGTCTTACGGCTCCCGCACCACGCCGGTCGGCTTCTACAACGGCAAATCCTATGATGGCTTCCAGACGGTCAACGCCGCTTCTCCGTATGGCCTGTATGATATGGCCGGCAACGTCTGGCAATGGGTCGGCGATGTGCAAATCCAGGAAGGATTCAGCGACCGGCTGATGCACGGCGGGTCGAAAGACACCTACGACGCCGACCTGCGCGTCTGGGTGCGCAACAGCGCCCCTCCGATGTATTACGGGCCTGGCGTGGGTTTCCGCTGTGCTAAAATGGGCGATGAACGGTAGGCAACAGACTACAGACCGCCCATCGTCCACCGCCCACTATCCATCGTCCATCACCCATCGTCCAATGTCCAGACTTCGACTTTACCTCCCCCTCATCAAAACGTTGCAAACCGGGCTTCTGCTGGCCACCGGCCTGGCGGGTTATCTCAGCGCGCACACCGCGCCGGATGGGCTTACGCTGCTGGGCGTGGCCGGAAGTCTCTTCCTGGCCATTAGCGGTTCGACCGTCCTGAACATGTGGTACGACCGCGACATTGATGCCGTGATGAACCGCACCCATCACCGCCCGATCGCCACCGGCGCGGTCACGCCCAGGGAGGCCTTACGCCTGGGACTGATTCTCTCTGTGCTCGGCGTTGGTTGGGCGGTGGCCATGGCGCCCCTCTATGGCCTGGTTGTCTTCGCCGGCCTGTTCTTTGATGTGGTAGTGTACACCTTTTGGCTCAAGCGCCGCACATGTTGGAGTATCGTCTGGGGTGGTATTTCCGGCGGGATGCCCATCCTGGCCGGGCGCGTGATGGCCATCGGACAAATTGACCTGATCGGTGTGCTGCTCACCATGTCCGTCCTGTTCTGGATACCGACCCACATCTTGACCTTCTCGATGCGCTACTTCGCCGATTACCAGGCCGCCCGCATCCCCACATTCCCTTCGACCTACGGTTTCGAGGCCACGCGCGCCATCATCGCCCTCTCCGCCATCATTGCCGCGGCCAGCATTGGTGTGGCAGGGGTGATGATCGGTGTCCAGGCCGGTTTCCTGCGCCTGATGGCCGTCCTCTCGGCGGGGCTGCTGGTGCTCTCCTTTGCCACCGTCTTCCGCCCATCGGAGCGCGTCAATTACAGTTTATTCAAATATGCTTCGCTGTACATGCTGGCCTCGATGGTTTTGCTGGCGCTATAGTGGTGAACGATAGACGACAGACGGTAGACGGAGGCAGGGGCTCCAGCCGCCTATTGACCACCGTCCACAATCCATCGCCCATTGACCACCGTCCACAGTCCATCGCCCATTGCTCATCGTCCACAGTCCATCGTCCATCGTCTATTCATCCTCCCATGAAACTCTCCCGTCTCTTCCTCCTTCTCGCCGCTCTACTGGCCGCCTGGCAGATCGCCATCGGCATTGACGGCCTGGAAAGCGTGCCGGTCCTCGCCTACACCGTAGCCTTTGGCGTGCTGTTGGTAGCCTGCCTGTTGTTGATCATCCTGGGCCTGGGCGTGCTGGAAAGCCCCATTGTGGTCGTGGTCTCGACCATCATCCCGCTCGGTCTGTCGCTGGGGCTGGTCTGGGAGCACGGCGGAGAATGGCGCGGACCCTATGCGCTCTTTGCGACCCTCGGCTTCCTGGCCGTGTTGATTACCCGCTCCCTGCCCTTGAAAGGCAAACTGCCCGTGCTCGTGCTGGCCGTGGTGCACGGCATCTCCGGGTTAGTGATTTTCCTGCTACCGACCATCCTGGCGGCTAACGGGACAACACATGCTGGGTTCGCGCTGGTCGGCCTGGGCGGCGCACTGATCGGCCTGGGCGGTTTGCTGCTCTCGTTCTTGAAAGCCGGCAGGCCCATCCTTTCCAAAGAAACCATCCTCAACGTGCTGCCGCCTCTGCTCTTCCTGATGACGATGTGCTTTGTAGCCGGTTTCAGGTTTGGCTAACCTCCAGTCGCAGATTTCATCACAAACCGCCAGGAAGCCTGGCGGTTTTGATTTTTGGGGATGATATAATCGTGAACGCCTTGGCCGGACGCCGACAGACGATCGCGACGATAGGAATTTGCCCGCCCTGTTCACACAACGCCCCAATGCGCACACTCAAAGTCAGCCTGACGGAGAAACTGAACGCCTTACGCGTGAACACGTATTTCGACGAACTGGATCGCGCCTCGCTGGAACGGGTCGCGGCTCACACGCACTTGCGTCTGTTCAAGCGAGGGGAGGTCCTGTTCAGAGAAGGAGAAGAATGCGCCGGTTTACACATCATACGGCGGGGAAGTGTCAAGTTGTATCGGCTTGCCCCGAATGGTCGCCAGTACATCGTGCGCGTCCTTCAGGAAGGGGAGACTTGCAACGAGGTGCCTGTATTTGACGGCGGCACCAACCCGGTCAACGTGGAGGCGCTGGAGGAGACCAGCGTCTGGGTCATCGAGCCGACGGTGTTACGTGAGTTGCTCCTCGAAAGTCCCGAGTTCGCACGCAAGGTCATCGCCAATTTCGCGACCAACCTACGCAACCTGGTACACATGGCCAGCGAGATGGCATTCTACCAGGTGACTCATCGCCTGGCGCGTCTGATCAGCCGCCTTCCACCGGAAGAACTCAGCGGCGAAAAGGGGCGCCTGACGCAGGAACAAATTGCAGCACGTCTGGGAACGGTGCGAGAGGTAGTGGCGCGCTCGTTGCGTGAACTGGAACGCAGCGGTGCCATTCGTGTGGAACGCAGCCGCATCTACATCGCCGACTCCGATATCCTGGCACACTGGGCGGAAGGCCCCTGGAATTAACCCCTTCCGGCGCGGTAGAGTCGTCCTTTCCAGATTACCCCCTTGCCGGTCAACACCCTGTACGCCGATACCAGAATGATTGCCGCGATGACAAGCAAGCCCAACGGCGTGGTCAGGGCGTATCTCGCGGGTACACGCATCGCACGGGCAGCCAACGCGCGCCATACAAGCAAATAGAGAAACACTCCCGCGGCTTGCGCGGCGACCACGCCCCCGACCCAGGCCGGGCCGACGTCCCAGGGCAATAATCCAAGTCCCCAGAGCGCCCCGGCCAGAAACCACAGCGGAAGCGCCAGCATGGACAGGGGGGCAATCAGCGCCCCCAACACACCCAGGGGGAGGAGGCGCGGCTCGGACTTCAACCCCAGAAAGACGTTTTTCGTCCAGCCCTCCCACATTTCAGGCAGAGAAGTGTACATCCGCGTGCGGGCCACTGCCCTTCCATCGGCGAGGAGCAGGCGATACCCGGCGTCTTTCACCCGCCGTGCCAGGTCTCTATCCTCAACAATCGAATCTCGAATGGCCGCATGGCCGCCGACGCGCTCATACACCTCTCGCCGGATGAGGATGAACTGACCGTTGGCGATGGCTTCCCTGCGCTTCGGGTCATTGACGCGAGTCGGCGGATAGGCGACGGAGATGGCAGTCATGATGAGAGGGAGTAAGGTGCGCTCCCAAAAGGTGACCATTTCCTGGTCGGTGAGGATGGTATAAAGGTCGGCGCGGTGCTCCAGGGACTGGGCGAGGCACGTGGCCACAGCCTGAGGGGCAAGGACGGTGTCCGCGTCCACGAAGCACAGCCATTCGCCGCGCGAGACGTTGTATCCCTGCCAGAGCGCATGGGGCTTGCCGACCCAGCCCGGGGGGAGGTCCGTTCCGTGAACGATTCGGAGGCGGGGATCGCGCCGGGCGAGGCGGTGCAAAATGACGGGGGTCGCGTCGGTGGAGCGGTCGTCCACCACGATGAACTCCAGGTTAGGATAAGTTTGCGAGAAGAGCGACTCCACACAGGCGCGGATGTTGCGCGCCTCGTTCCGCGCCGGGACGATGACCGAGACCGATGGAGCGGGGGAAGGGACAGTACCCGGCCGCACGACGACATCCAGGCGATGCCGGCTATGTAAAAAGGTGATGAGGGCGATGCCGATGAGGAAGGAAAGGGTGGAAAGCAGGAGGTACACGTGTTCAGACCACGCGCAGGGTAGATCCATGCGCCGTCTTTTCCACCTCGATGCGCGTGGGAAAGGCATCCTTCAGTTCATCCAGATGGGTGATGACCAGAATCTTGGCGAAATCCTCGCGCACCAGGTTGATGGCCTCGATCAGGCGCTGACGCCCTTGCGCATCCTGCGAGCCGAATCCTTCGTCAATGACCAGCGTCTGCAGGCGGGCCCCTTTGCGCTGCGAAAGGATTTTGGAAAGCGCCAGCCGGATGGCAAAGTTGACGCGAAACGCCTCACCGCCGGAGTACATCTCGTAGGCACGCACCCCGGCGCCATCGCTGATCTGGATATCCAGCGTCTCTCGCATGTCCTGGCGGCGCTTGTCCTTATACGGCGCCTGAGTGACGAAGCGGATGGACATGCTGCCTTCGCTGAGGCGATCGAGCAATTCATTGGCCTTGCTCTCGATTTGTGGCAGGGCCTGCTCGATGAGCAGGGCGGGAATACCGTCCTTACCAAAGGCGCGCTCGAGTTGCCGGTGGCGACCGATGCGCAGGGCGAGATCCTCGCGTTGGGCTTCCAGGTCGGCGCGGCGGGCGCGCAGGTCGTCGAGGACGGTCACTTTTTGTCGCGCCGCGCCAACCTCCTGGTTCTTGGCGTTCTCTTGCTCCTTGAGTTCAAAGAGTGCCTGCTCGGCGGCCTCGATATCAGGTGCCTGGGCCTCGGCCTTGGCCAGGGCATCGGCGGCCTGGCGATAGTCTGCCTCTTGCTTCGCGATGTCCGCATCCAGTTTGCGGAGATCGGCCTGGATGGTCTCGATCTCGCGCTCCAGTGACTCGAGGCGAGTACGCGCGGCCCTCAATTCGTGGAAGGCTTCTTCGGCAGAGCGTCCCTCTTGCTCGGCTTGACGGGCGGCTTCGTGCGCGGCGGCGTCGTATCCCAGGGCTTTGAGCGCCTCGTCAATCTCGACCAGGCGGCGACGGGCTTCCTGGGCATATTCTTCCGTCTCCAAAGCCCTGACCACCTCGGAAAGGCGCTTCGCGCCACGCTGCTCCCACTCCACGGCGACCTGACGCAAGGCCTCCAGTTGGGCATTCTTCTCCGAGATGGTCGTGGTGTGCTTCAGATGCTCCTCCTCAAGCGCCTTGAAAGCGGCCAGGTTCTCTTCCAGCGCGGCGACGCGTTCCTCCAGCGCCTTGATGGCCTCCTTGTTGGCACGGAAACGGTCCCCCATCGCTTTCCCCTCAGCGGTCAGATGTGCGACCAGGGTCTCTCTCTCGTCCTCGCTCAAAGGTTGCCCGCAGAGGGGACATTGGCTACCTTCCGCCTCGGCGAGTTGGTCTATACGCGCCTTAAGTTCGTTCATCTGGGGACGCAAAGCCGCGTTCTCGGCGCGTCGCGCTTCGAGTTCCCGGTGGGTGGTTTGGAGTTCCTCCTCCAGAGCGCCGCGCTGTTGCAACCGGGCTTCGACCTCCGCCAGCGCCTCGCGCGCCGTCTCCAGTTCACCCTCCAGAGTGCGGATTTTCTCCTCCTGGGTAGCGATATGGCGCGCCTGCGCTTCCAGGTTCTCGCGCTCCTGCTCCAGGCGGGCGCGCTCGGCAGCGATCTCTTCCAGGAGCGGCTGACGTCGTTTCTCCTCGTCGCGGAAGCGCGCCGCAAGTTCATCCCACTTTTCCACCTCGGCGCGGGCGGATTGCCAGGCCTGATAGGCGGCCTCGATCTCGTCAGCGCGCGCCAGGAGTTCGGCATCGGCATCGCGCCTGGCCTGGCGCTCCTCAAGGCGTTTTTGCACCTCCTCTCGCCTGGCCAGCGAGCGTTCCAGCGAGGCTTTCAGTGCCTCCACCAGTTTGCGTTGCTCTGCCAGAGAAGCGGCGAGGCGTTTCATATCCTCCAGCGCCTTCTCCTGCCTTTCGCGCTCGGCGGTCAGGCGCTTGAGGTCATCTTCCAGGCGGCGCAGTTGGTCTTTGCGCTCCTCTTCCTCGGCCAGTTCGCCCTCGATTTCCTGGAGACGCCCCTCAATAGCAGCGCGTTCCTCTTCCAGCGCCCTGCGCCGCTCGGCGGTGCGCTCGCGATAGGTCTCCCAGATTTCCAACCCCAGGATGTTTCCCAAAATCTGCTTCCGTTTGCTGGCGGTCTGTTGGGTGAATTGATCGGCCTTACCCTGCAGGAAGAACGCCGCGTTGACGAAAGTCTCATAGTCCAGGCGTAACACATCTTCGATGTAGGCCTGGGTGGCGCGCAGGGTGCGCCCGGTCAGCGGGCGCCATTGTCCATCGCTCCAGATTTGAAACTCCAGGCGGGTGGTCTTACCACGCGGCAGGGTACGTTGCACGCGGTACGTGTTCCCTTCATAGGCAAAGGTGAAGGTCACTTCGGCAGCCTTGACTTTGGGATGCAGGTTGATGAGAGAATCATCGCGCTTGCGCGCCTGCCCAAAAAGCGCCCACGTGATGGCATCCAGGAGGGAGGATTTCCCTGCGCCGTTGGGACCGCTTATACAGGCCACATCAAAGCCGGTGAAATCCAGTTCAACCGGCTCACGATACGAGAGGAAACCGGCGAGGCGCAAGTGGATGGGGATCATAGGAACTTTCGAAAGGCCAGTTGTGTTTTGATACGCACGTAGCCCAGGCGTTCGTAAAACTGATGTGCCGCGGTGCGTATGATGTTGGAGCGCACCGTAACGTACCGGCACCCGCGTTGACGCGCCCAGTCCTCGGCATGTTGCATGAGCAAGCGCCCCGCGCCGTGCAGTCGATAACTCTCCTCGACCACCATGCCGCCCACCTCGGCAGAGAGGTCCTCCTCCAGAAGGGGACGAAGGTAAACGTGCACCCAGCCAATGAGATTCCCCTTCCGATCGGCAGCCACGAAGACGGCGTGCCGCTCGTCGCCCAGGATACGTTCCATGCGAGCCGCCACCTCCTGGGGGGTAGATGGATAGCCGAGTTGGTCACACAGGGGCGCGAGTTGCTCCGCGTCGCTTGCAGCGGCCAGGCGTATGGTAATCGGACTCTTGTCACTACCAAGCATGGTGTTAGAGATTATACCGCCTGTCGGCGAACACACGGTGTGGCTTGCCCTGCGTTCGGTCTGATGTTATCATGAGGGGGGAGCAAACCGATGGAAGCATTATCCCCGCGCGACCGACGCCGCCTGATCCTCACCCTCATCATCCTCGCCACCCTCCCGTGCTATTGCCTGGGCTGGATTGCCGTACAGGTAGCCCCCCAACCGGACACAGGCACGCGGACGCCTACCCCCTCCCACACGGCGACGCTGACCCCTACCCCACGCCCCAGTGACACGCCCACGCCCTCTCCTACCTCTGCCACAACTTCGACCCCTACGCCGACCCCGACCCTCACCGAAACGCCCACCCTGACCGCCTCCCCGACGCCGTTCCAGCCCCCAACGCTCACCTTCACACCGACGTTGACCTATACGCCGACCGCGACGTTCACCGCCACTCCCACATTGACCCCGTTCCTGCCTCCAACCCGCACCTTCACCCCCACTTCTTCGGCAACCCCCACGACGACGCCCACCGCTACCTCTACCCTGACTCCTTCGCCGACCTCCACGCCTACCTCGACCAAGACACCGACTGAAACACCTGTGCCGACACCCACTCAATAACATGCCCCTTCTCACCTGGTCTGGAAAGCATCTTCCCGAACTTCAACCGGCGCGCCTCCTGACCGAGGCGCTCATCTTCCCCGGTGGCCAAGGATACCCTGAAACATACCCTGAAAACCGCCTCATCCTGGGCGACAATTTGGCCATCATGGCCGCGCTCCTGCCGGAGTACGAAGAACGCATTGACCTGATCTACGCAGACCCCCCTTTCTACACCAATCGTCGTTATCCGGCGCGCATTGGACGCGGAGAGGACTCCCGCCGACCAGACCAATGGCGACTCGCCGAAGGGTATCCAGACCGCTGGGATGACCTGGATGCCTATCTTTCGTTCCTCTATCCGCGCCTGGAGTTGATGTACCGCCTCCTCGCGCCGCATGGCACGCTCTATCTACACCTGGACTGGCACGCGGATGCCTATGCCCGTCTCCTGCTGGATGAGATTTTCGGCGCAGATCGCCTGCTTAATGAAATCATCTGGGTCTACCATGGCCCTTCCCCCATCCGCCGCGCCTTCAACCGCAAACACGATACCATTCTGGCTTACGTCAAAGGCCCGAAATACACGTTCAACACCGACGCGGTGCGTGAGCCGTATAACCCGAACACGGTCAAGACATTCGCATCCTCACCCAAAGCGGGGTTCGGCAAAGTGCCCGATCTGGCGCGCGGCAAAGTGCCGGAGGACTGGTGGTACTTCCCTGTCGTGGCGCGTTTGCACAACGAGCGCACCGGTTACCCGACTCAGAAACCCGAAGCCTTGCTGGAGCGTATCATTCTGGCATCATCCAACGAGGGCGATCTGGTCGCGGATTTCTTTTGCGGTTCCGGCACGACCGCCGTCGTCGCAGCGCGACATGGACGCCGCTTCCTCGCTGCCGACGCGACCTGGCGAGCGGTGCACACCACGCGCCGCCGTCTGGTCGCCAACCGGACACCGCCTTTCCGTCTGGAACGCGACGTTACGGCATCCATTCCTCCCCTGGCGACCGGTCTCACGGTGACCTGCCGGGATGGGGAGGTCATCCTGCCTGCCGATTCGCTTCCCGACCTGGATTACTGGGAGGTGGACCCTCGCTGGGATGGGAAACTGTTTCGCAGCGCCGCGCAGGCCCTTCGTCCGCTGCGTTCCGGAACGGTCCCCACACGCCTGAAACAAAGAACCGGACGCCATATCTGCGTCCGATTGGTTACCGCTCTGGGGGAGCGATATCAGGTTGAAGTGAACGCCTGAGTTTACACGTCCAGGCGATAGCCCACACCGCGAACGGTCTTCAGAAAACGGGGGTGAGCAGGGTCGAGTTCGATGGCTTTACGTAGCCAGGAAATGTGCACATCCAACGTGCGCGTGTCCCCTGTGTACGCTGTATCCCAAACCTGGGTGAAGAGCGTTTCCCGTGGGACGACTTCCCCACGGTGTTCGAGAAGAACTTGCAGCAGTGCGACCAGGCGCGGCGTGAGGCGCGAATTCTTGCCCAGACAATGGACGCGGCGACGTTCCACATCCAGTCGGATTGGCCCGACACGCACGATGTTCTTGCCGTCTCCGGGCAACAAAGGTTTTATGCGGTTGTACAGTTTTTGCACGGTAAAGGGGAGAGTCAGGACGACATCAGCGGCGGCTTTGGAGGTCGGCTTGCGCGAATCGACGATCAGGATGACGGGAAGTTTCGCGTCCGCCCGCTTGAGGGCCAGGCAGATACGCACGCCTGTGCTTCGCAGCGAGGCCGCGTTGACCACGACCACATCCGGTTTCAAACGAGGCAGGTGCTCCAGTGCCTGGCTTCCACTGGAAGCAACCTCCACATCAAGCCCCTTCCTCCGCAGAGAGTATGTAAAGGAGGGCACCCCGGCTCGTTTTCTTTCAATGATCAGGATGGTGGCTTCAATCATTCCAATACCACATGCGCAAGAAGTGGTGACACACGGACGGCTGCTTGTTGACCCCTCGTTAATGTGACCGGGGAAGGCGGGCGCGCTAGGTTAAACAGCCAGACCGGGAAAACGTGTTTTTCATTATACACCAAATCTTAAAAACCCCTCCTCCGCCAATGGTACTGGGGGAAACGAAGACAACGCCTTAAAAAATCGGTGCTTCGTATTCGCCCCACACACCGCGCAGAGTGCCACAGATTTCGCCCAGGGTGAGGTCGTTTTCCACACACTCGATGAAGAGCGGCATCAAGTTCTCGTCGCTGCGAGCAGCGCGTTCGAGACGGGTGCGCAGTTCGGCCACACGCCCTGCATCTCGTCGGGCGCGCAGAGCGGCCAGGCGTCGGCGTTGACTCTGCTCGATGGCCGGGTCAACACGCAAGGGTTCGAGTTCGATGCGCTCTTCAATCTGAAAGCGGTTCACGCCGACCACAATCTGTTCACCTCGTTCGATAGCCTGTTGGGTGGCATAGGCCGCATCCTGAATCTCGCGTTGGATGTAACCCTGCTCAATGGCCTTAAGTGCGCCGCCCATCTCATCTATTTTGCGAATGTATTCCTCGGCGCGACGCTCGATTTCGTCGGTCAGGTGTTCGATGAGATAGGATCCAGCGAGGGGGTCCACACTATCGGCGACGCCCGATTCGTAGGCGAGGATTTGTTGTGTGCGCAGAGCAATACGCACGGACTTTTCCGTAGGCAACCAGAGGGCCTCGTCCATGCTGTTCGTGTGCAGCGACTGCGTCCCGCCGAGGACTGCGGCCAGCGCCTGGAGGGTGACGCGCACGATGTTGTTTTCCGGCTGTTGGGCGGTGAGAGTAGAGCCGGCGGTCTGCGTGTGGAAGCGCAACATCATGGAACGCGGGTTGCGCGCCCCAAAGCGTTCTTTCATGATGCGCGCCCACAGGCGACGGGCAGCGCGAAACTTGGCGACCTCCTCTAAAAGGTTGTTATGGGCGTTGAAAAAGAAGGAAAGACGCGGCGCAAAGTCGTCCACGCGGAGGCCGGCCTCCAGCGCAGCCTGCACGTAGGCGATGCCGTTCGCCAGCGTGAAGGCCACCTCCTGGACGGCGGTGGAGCCGGCCTCGCGAATGTGGTAGCCGGAAATGCTGATGGCGTTCCAACGAGGAAGATGCTCATGGCAATAGCGGAAGACGTCCGTGATCAGGCGCATAGAGGGCGCGGGCGGGAAGATGTACGTGCCGCGCGCGACATACTCCTTCAAGATGTCGTTCTGGATTGTGCCGCGCAGGTTGTGGATCTCGGCGCCCTGCCG
>RFJH01000138.1 GCA_003694975.1 Anaerolineae bacterium
CTCACGGGCGATCTGCGCCACAATGGGGGCCGCGCCGGTGCCGGTGCCGCCGCCCATGCCGGCGGTGACGAAGACCATGTCGCTGCCCTTGAGGACATTGTACAGGTCGTCCGCCGATTCCTCGGCTGCCTTGCGCCCGACTTCGGGGTCGCCGCCGGCGCCCAGGCCGCGCGTCAGTTTGTCGCCCAGGCGGACGCGCGTTGGGGCTTTCGAGAGCATCAGCGCCTGCGCGTCCGTGTTGACGGCGATGAACTCCACGCCTTCAATCCCTTCTTCCATCATACGATTGACGGCGTTCGAGCCACCGCCCCCCACACCAACGACTTTGATGCGGGCAAAGGCTTCGCTCTGGATAGGTTTGGTCGGATCCATGTTGTTCCTCCTTCTGTGATTACCGGTGATGTGTGGTATCTTTGCCAGTTCCTTCGCCGAGAGGGAACTTTGGTACTTCTAAGGGGATGATCACGGCAAGAGCCGTTTGATCCATGTCTTGATGATGTCCAAAGGTGTCATCTTCTCTCCTTTCGCTCGCCGCACTCGCCTTCTGCGGGCGCGGGGGATTTCCTGCGCCTGCATGGCAAGCGCCCAATAGAGCAGACCAACGCTGGTGGAAAAGGCCGGCGAGTGCAGGCGATCTACCAGGCCGAGTAAATCTTTCGGCCCTGCCGTGCGGACGGGCATTCCCAGCACCTCGCCGGCCAGGCGCTCGATGCCGGGCATCGCGCTGGCGCCGCCGGTGAGCACCATGCCTGCCGGAAGCAGGCCGTCGTAGCCGGAGCGTTTGATTTCCTTCCAGACGAGGGTGAAAATCTCCTCCAGGCGCGCCTCGATGATGTGCACCAGGTCTTGCCGGCTGATTTGTACGGGGTGGTCTTCGCCGAAGGGGTGCACCTTGAAGTATTCCTCCGGGCCGACCTCGCGGCGCAAGGCATGGCCGCGCTGGATTTTGATCTCCTCGGCCTGAGGCAGTGCCAGGCGCAGACCGTGCGAAATGTCGGAGGTGACGTGGTTCCCGCCGACGGCCAGCACCATGGTGTGCCACACGTTGCCGTCCACATAGATGGCCAGGTCGGTCGTCCCGCCGCCGATATCGCACACGGCCACGCCCATCTCGCGTTCCTGCGGCGTCAACACGACTTCGGCGGAGGCCAGGGGGTTGAGCACGAACTGAGAGACCTCCACGCCGGCCTGGGCGACGCACTCGCGCAGGTTCTCTACTGTCGAGACGGCGGCGGTGATGATGTGCGCTTCCACTTCCAGGCGGTAGCCGTGCATCCCAATTGGATGCCGCACCCCGCCCTGACCATCGAGCGCGAAACCGCGCTGGATGATGTGAATCACCTCGCGGTCGTGCGGGATGGCCACGGCGCGGGCGGCTTCCATGACCTGAGCGACGTCGTATTCGTCCACCACGCCGCCGGTCACGGCGACCGCCCCCCGACTGTTGATCGAGGAAACGTGCCCTCCTGCCAGACTGACCAGGGCTGATGTAATCTCCAGGCCCGAGGTCCGCTCGGCCTGTTCCACCGAGCGACGGATGGCCTGCGCGGCGGCTGCCACGTCTACGATGACCCCTTTCTTGATGCCGTCCGAAGGTTCGATTCCCACACCCAGAATGCGGACGAGACGTTCCCCCTCCACCCGTCCTACCAGGGTGCAGACCTTTGTCGTGCCGACATCAATTCCAACGACAATCTCATCCATACCGCTCACCGCTCCAGGCGATAGAAGGGGGCATCGGGATAGGCCACGTTGATCAGGGAGGGCTGTACGCCCTTCTGGGCGAGGTGGTCCACCAGAGCCTGATAGACATGCACCTTACGCTCCACATCATCGGGGCTGCCGAGAATCGCACGCCACCCGCGTGGGTCATCCCAGCCCAGTCCATACGCCGGATCGTAGAGGATGGGCATACCGTCCGGAACGTAGGGGGCCAGGGACAGCAGGGCTTGCACCATCTCGGGGGAGATGAATGGAGCAGGGGTATCGGGATTCCCGGTGGCGGGTGGGGCCGGCGGCGGAGAGAGGGCGAACACCGTGACCAGGTTGTCCGCCTGGCCATGGGGGCGGAAAGCGATTCCGTTCGCGTCAATCCACGTGTACCCATCCTCCTGCTGCCACATGATGACCGGTTGACGCTCGCGCACCGTCACCGTCACGCGATTGGGCAGCGAAACGCTAACCGAGACGCTCTCGATCTCCCGAAATGCCAGGAGCATGTTGCGCTCTACCTCTTCGGGGACGATCCAGAAGATAGACCATCCGTCCAGATCCAGCGCGCGTTGGATTTCCTCGGCGCGGATACGTTCCTGACCGTAGACCTCCACGCCGTTCACGTAGAACATCGGTGAGGCCCATAGCATGTAGAGGGCATACAGGATTCCCAGGACGAGTGCCAGAGAGAACCATCGCCATGTGACCCGCACCCTCGGCAGAGAGGGAGCGCGTAGGCGCGCCCCGGGGAGGGCCAGGGTCGCCTGATATCGTCGGCGCGCCCTGCCGGTGGGTTGACGCGCCAGGGAGAGTTCTCCCGCCTCCACGCGTACCGTCATCGGCGGCAGTGGGCGCGAGAGACGCTCCGAGGCGGCTCTCCTCGCCGCACGTCGCCTGCGGACGATTTCGGCGCGGGTCGGCTTGCGTTTCCTCACGCATCCCTCCGGAAACGGCGCTCGGTGCGGTCGCGTTCGGCCTTGCGCTCCAGCGCCAGTTCGATCAGACGGTCTACCAACCGGGAGTAGGGGAGACCGCTGGCTTCCCACAATTTGGGGTACATGCTGATCTGCGTGAACCCCGGAATGGTGTTCACCTCGCTCAGATACAACTCGCCGCTTTCCTTATCCAGCAAGAAATCCACGCGCGCCATGCCGGCGCAGTCAATCGCCCGATAGGCTTTCACTGCCAGTTCGCGCACCCGAGCGGCGGTCTCTTCCGGAATCGGCGCCGGAATGAGCAGACCGGAGGTGCCGTCCAGGTACTTGGCCTCGTAGGAGTAGAACTCTCGGCTGGGCACCACCTCGCCGGGCACCGAGGCCTGCGGCTCGTCATTCCCCAGCACGCTGACCTCGATCTCGCGCGCCTGCCGAATGCCGTGTTCTACCAGCACGCGGCGGTCGTAGCGAGCCGCTTCCAGCAGGCCTTCTCGCAGCGCGGCGCGGTCGTTGCACTTGCTCACGCCGACGGAGGAACCCAGGTTCGCCGGTTTGGTGAAGAGGGGATACTCGCTCATCGCCTCCGCCTTGCGGATCACGCTTTCCATGTCCTGCTCGATCTCCGAACGCAGGACAAGCAGCGAATCCACGACCGGAATACCGTGCGCCCGCATCATGTCCTTGAAGACGCCTTTATCCATCCCGACCGCCGAGCCGAGCACTCCTGCGCCCACGTAGGCCACATCGGCCATCTCCAGCAACCCTTGCAGCGTGCCGTCCTCACCGAACGTGCCGTGCAGGATGGGAATGACCACGTCCAGGTCGGTGATGTGTTGCAAGCGTCCACCGTCCAGGGCATAGAGTCCGGGCATGGATGGGTCGGGCAGGATGGTGACCGTCGGCAGGCCGTCCGTCTCACCGGCCAGGAAGCGCTCCAGCGCGTCTTCGCCGCCCAACCAGCGCCCCTCATGGGTGATTCCAACTTGAAAGACCTCGTATTTCTTCTCGTCGAGTACGGAAAGCACGGAGCGCGCCGACTGTAACGAGACCTCATGCTCACCCGAACGACCTCCGAAGAGAAGAACCACTTTCAATCTACGCTTTGTCATCGTGACCTCACCATTCACCAACCAGTTCGATTTCCAGTTCCAGGCGGACACCGAATTTCTCCGCCACCGTTTGTTGTGCCAGGTCGATCAATGCCTTGACGTCCGACGCCTTCGCTTCGCCGAGATTGACGAAGAAATTGGCATGAACGGGACTGATCTCCGCGCCACCGATGCGCGTCCCCTTCAATCCGGCGGCTTCAATCAGCCGACCGGCGTAATCCCCTGGCGGATTCTTGAACATCGAACCCATGCTCGCTCCCGGCGGTTGAGTGCGTTTCCGCCGCTCGACGAACTCCCGCATTCGCTCCCGGACGCGGGCCGGGTCGCCGTTTTCGAGCCGCAACTCTGCCGAAAGGACCACCGCCCGCACCGCCTGGCGTTTCAGGGCGCTGGTGCGGTAGCCGTAGTCCATCTGTTCCACCGACCGGCGCTCGCGGCCGCGCTCGGTGAGCACCTCGGCCCAGAGCAAGACGCCCGCCATATCGCCGCCGAAAGCGCCTGCATTGCCGTAGACCGCCCCGCCCAGCGTGCCCGGCACGGTCGCAGCCCATTCCAGCCCGGAGAACCCCTGCGCCGCCGCGCGCTGCGCCAGATTGCTGAGCACCGTCCCCGATTCGGCCCACACAGTAGGCAATTCGCCCTTCTGAAAGCGCACAGCCCTGGCGCGGTTGAGCACCACCACGCCGCGCACACCGCGATCGCTGATCAAGACGTTCGATCCGCCTCCCAGCAGGAATGGGGATACTCCCAGGTCCCACAGGCGACGGACGACCTCGGCCAGTTCGTCCGCCGAGCGGACGGTGAGCAGGGCGTCTGCCGGGCCGCCGATGCGCGCGCTGGTGTACGGCGCAAGCGGTGCGTTCTCTTGCAACCGGTCACCAAAGGCAGCGCGCAGGGCATCAAGGGGCAGGTGCTTCACGTTCACCTCAGCATTCCTGGCGAAGAAAAGCGATCAGTTTCAGGATAACGTCCTCGTCCACGTTCAGTTCGAACGGCCTGGGCGGAGACTCCTCGTCTTTCTCCGCGCGCTCGTCCAGGCGAACGAGCGTCATGGAGAGAGGAGGCAACGCCAGGGTCTCGGATTCGTAGCGGCGTTCTATTTCGTCCATCGCTCACCTCGCTTTCTCACCTTTCTCCAGGCCGGCGACCACTTGTGCGCTGATCTGGTCGGCATCGCCGGCAGAGAGCACCAGCACCACATCCCCGGGGTGCAGGTGTTCGAGCAAAAAGGCGCTCACCTCGCTCAGGGTGGGGATGAAGCGCACCGAATCGTGTCGCATGGCGCGCGCGACCTGTTCGGCGGAGAACTCCTGTTTTGGCTCGCGCGCCGCGTAGACCTCGGTCACGATGACCTCATCGGCGTCGAGGAAGGCGCGCGTGAAGTTATCGAAGAGCGCCTGAGTGCGCGAGTAGGTGTGCGGCTGCCAGACTGCCCAGATGCGCCGGTCCGGGTAGCGGTCGCGGGCTGCTGCCAGCGTGGCACGGATCTCGGTAGGATGATGCGCATAGTCATCATAGACCGCGATCCCGTTGACCTCGCCGCGCAACTCGAAGCGTCGTCCCGTGCCGAGATAGCCACTCAGCGCCCTCGCTGCGCCCTCCAGCGGCAGGTTGAGCAGGTCGGCTACCGTCAGTGCAGCCAGGGCATTTTGCACATTGTGTTCTCCCGGCACCCTCAGGTCCACCGCGACGCTACGGAGACGGTCACCCAGGTTGGTATAGGCCTGGAAGGAGACGCCGCCGCGCGCGTTGCGGTGGATCTCCCGCGCCTGCACCCAATAGGGGCTGTGTACGGTCAACTCGCTTTCCAGGCAATAGGCGATCACGCGGCGTCCCCGACGGCGGGCACGGGAGAGCAGCGAGGCCGCTCCTGCGTCATCGGCACAGGCAATCAGGCTTCCATCGGAAGGGAGCAGGTCCACGAACAACTCGAAGGCGGAGAGCATATCCAGGTAGGTAGGAAAGCAATCCGGATGATCATGTTCTACGTTGGTGACGACCTCGATAGTTGGTTTCAGGCCGAGGAACATGTTATCGTACTCATCCGCTTCCACCACGAAGTAGCGACCTTTCCCGGCGCGAGCGTTGACGCCGAAATTGCGCGCCACGCCTCCAATGATGAACGATGGCGACAGTCCCAGTTCGGAGAGTACCCAGGCAATCATTGCCGTGGTGGTCGTCTTGCCATGTGTGCCGGCAACGGCGATGCCTGTCTTATCGGTCATCAACTGGCCGACGAAATCTGCCCGCTTGAGGACGGGGATACCGGCCTGGAGCGCGGCGCGCACCTCGGGGTTGTCATCCGGGATGGCCGAGGAGCGGATCACCACGTCTGCTCCGGCGATGTGGGAGGCATCGTGGCCGATGTGAACGGTCGCCCCATCCCTCCGCAGACTCTCGGCGAAGGGAGAGAGAACCCGATCCGACCCCGTGACCGTGTACCCGCTTTCCAGAAGGAGGCGGGCGATGGCAGAGAGGCCGCTTCCACCGATGCCGATGAAATGCACGTGTTTCATAGTCTTATCTCAGATGTACACAACCAGCAC
This sequence comes from Anaerolineae bacterium, assembly GCA_003694975.1. Classification (GTDB taxonomy): domain Bacteria; phylum Chloroflexota; class Anaerolineae; order Anaerolineales; family Villigracilaceae; genus J097. The sequence continues at coordinate 6,304 of RFJH01000138.1, forward strand.
GAAGATAAAGGCGATGAAGACGACGAAGTAAATCCACGGTTCGCCGAGCAGGCGAGGCGGAAGATAGGGCATGTACTTCTGCACCGATTCGAGCACGTTCGGAAACAGGTTGCCCACCTGGGCGGGGTCGGTGATACCGTTGAAGGGGTAGTGGGCTTCCGAGAGGTAGTACCACAGGGTACCGGCGATGAGATAGCCGTTGATCGCGCCCAGGAAAAGACCAAGCAAAGTATCTTGCAACCGTTCGCGCGCCGCGCGTGAGGCCACGCGGGGGATGTACACCGTCTGGTAGCCGAAGAAGACTACCACACCCAGGACGATGGCACGCGTCCAGAAGAGGGAGGTCCCCTCCGGAGTTGCTGTGTTGGAACTGGCGCTGGTCAGGACCAGGGACTCGACAAAAGGCACATAACTCTCAAGGAGTCGGCTAAATGCCAGAGAGAGGAACACGCTGAACGTGACCAGCAATTCTTTGGCCCAGCCGCGTATGGCGCCGACGAAACCGAAGAGAACGACCAGCATCCAGAAGACGAAGACGATGCTTACCATAGTTTCAGCCCTTTCCGGCCAGATCGAGGATCTGCTCGGCGATGGTCTCCGCTGCGTTTGGGGTTGCCAGGGCGCGCATGGCCTTGCGCATGGCCTCCAGTTTGTGCGGTTCTTCCAGTAGCGAGCGGAGAGTGGGGAGAAGTGCATCTTGCAACGAGGCGTCCTCCAGAAAGATAGCCGCGCCGTGACGCGCCAGATACTCTGCATTGACCTTTTGATAACGCCAGGCGTATGGGTATGGCACCAGGATGGCCGGCAGACCGAAGACGGGGAATTCGCCCAGCGTGGAGGCTCCTGCACGCGAAAGGACGAGGTCGGCAGCAGCCAGAGCCGCTCCCATGCGTTCATGCAGATAGGGGAAAGCGTGGTAGCGGGTAGCCAGATTCTCAGGGAGTGCCCGAGAGGCGGCCTCGACCTCCGGCCAGTCCAGTGTGCCGCTCAAATGGATTACCTGCGCCATCCCCAGCACCTCGTGTAGCGAGGCAAGGAGCGCGCGGTTGATGGAGCGTGCTCCTTTGCTACCGCCGAAGACGAGCAGCACCGGCAGGTCCTCCGACAGGCCAAACTCATGACGCGCCTCTTCGCGCTTCCAGCGCAGCAATTCTGGTCGCACCGGATAGCCGGAGACGACCGTGCGGGCACGGCGAGAGAAGAAGCGGCGGCTTTCCGCGGCGGTGAGGGCGATACGGTCCGCAAAGCGTGCCAGGAATTTGAGCGCCAAGCCGGGCTCGATATCCGGGACGTAGAGCATCGTTGGCACACGCCAACCGGCCAGCGCCATGGGAGCAGCGACATAGCCTCCGGTGAAGAACAGGGCATCGGGGCGAAAACGGCGCAGGATGCGCCGCGAGGCCCACGCACCGCGTGCCAGTTTGAGCAGGTTGCCCGGCAACTGTCGTATCCCCACACCGTGCACCCCGGCAGCCGGAACGGCCTGGAAGGGGATGCCGGCTCGCCTCACCAGGTCCTCCTCCATGCCACCTGCTCCGCCAACCCAGAGCACCTGCAGGGAAGTATCATTGCTCAATCGTCCTTTCAACGCCTCAAGGACGGCGATGGCGGGATAGACGCCGCCGCCGGTTCCTCCTGCGCAAATCAACAGTCGCACCGAAGTCTCTCCATTCGTCTTCAAGGCCTTCGTGAATTACTCCCTGCCCTTGATGGCGCGAGATGCTCAAAAGGATACCAATCGCGGCCAGAGTGGCCAGAAGATTTGAGCCACCTGCACTGATGAAGGGCAGGGCGTTTCCCGCGAAGGGCATCAGGCCGACCATCACGCTCATGTTGATGAGCGCCTCCAGGCCAATCCAGAACGAGAGGCCTGCTGCCAGTAACGTGCCCAGCATATCCGGCGCCCGACGAGCGATGACCAACCCGCGCCAGAGCAAGGCGCCGTACAAGGCAATCAACCCCAGGACGCCGACCAGCCCCAGTTCCTCGGCAATCACGGCGAAGATGCTGTCCGTCGGCGGGACGGGGAGGCCGGTCAGTTTGGTATCGGCGCGCCCGATCCCTACGCCGAAGAACCCTCCTTTGACAATGGCCTCCAGCGAGCGTTGCACGTGGTAGGAGGCGTTCGTCGGATCGCGGACTCCTTCCCAGAAAGCCCGAATACGCTCCTGACCGGTTGGGCTGCTGTGCACGACGAGCCAGCCCACGATGAGCGTCGCTACCAGGAGCAGGGTGATCTGTCGCAGGTCGCCTCCGGCCAGGAAGAAGAGCAGGCCACCCAGGATGAACACCGTCCCCGCTGCACTCAGGTCGGGTTGACGGTAGATCAGGCCACCGACGATGCCCAGGATTATGGCGAGGGGAATAAGACCCAGTTGCACATCGTGTAGTTGGTTGCGCTTGGAGTAAAGCCACACGGCCAGGTAAATCACCGTGACCACTTTTGCCAGTTCAGAGGGCTGGACCGAACCACCCAGGATAGAGCGCCGGGCGCCCAACCGGGTCTCGCCGATGATCAAGACCACGATGAGCGCCAGGATGGTCACCAGCATCACCGGAACGGCCAGTTTGCGCCATATGTGGTAATCCAGGCGAGAGAACACGAATACCACGATCACACCCAGTGCCAGCCAGAGCAACTGGCGGTTGAAGATATACGTCGGCGATTGGAAGAACACCAACGAGAAGTCCCAACTGGCCGAGTACAGCATCAGCAGGCCGAAG
>RFJH01000139.1 GCA_003694975.1 Anaerolineae bacterium
CAACACGGCCGCATAACTGCTATTGCGCACAGCCGCCTGACAGGCCTCCGTACCTCCTCCTCCCCAACAAGCGGCAATGGGAGCAATAACGTGGGCAAAATCTTCGGGGCGCGGCAAGGCGCGCAAAGGGTTCATAAGCACATCCCCAAAGGGACGGAAGGAAAGATTAAACATCCAATAAAAGGGAAATGCTGTAATCAACAGAAAAAAGAGGATACTAAAAACCTTGAAAACAATCCCCAAGGCGCGCTCAATCCGTTCGCGAGACCAGCGGGCAGGCATGATTATTCCTCCTCCGGCAGGAACCACCGCAAATAGGCAAAGACCAAAATCCCCAAGATGAGAGCCATAATCACGGCTACGGCAGATGAAACCCCGACATTACGACGGGAGAAGAGCCAATCGTAAATCTGGATGGGGAGCACCTCTGTACCGGCTGCGCCGCCGTTGAGCAGGAAAATGTCATCGAACTTGTTGAACGTCCAGATGAAACGAAGCAGGAAAAGGGTGCCGGCGACGGCCCGCAGTTGAGGCAGGGTAATGTACCACAGGCGTTGTAACGGTGTAGCCCCATCCACGGCGGCGGCCTCATACAGGTCTTCCGGGATGGCCTGCATACGAGCGAGCAAAAAGAGGAATGCGAAGGGGAAGTACCGCCATCCTTCGAACAGAATCACCGTGATCAGAGCGAGGGGGATGTTGACCTCCAGCCCGAAGAGATGAAGAGGCAGTTCGCGCGTCGTGAGATAACTGATGGGCGGAAGTCCGATCTTTTCTCCCAGAAGGGTGATCACGCCGATATTCTTATCCAGCATCAATTTCCAGATAAAGGCAACGGAGACCACCGGAGCGATATAGGGGAACAGCAGGAAACCGCGGACGATGTTGCGACCGGGGAAAGCATCCCGAACGATTAACGCGGCCCATAACCCCATCACAATTGCAAGTATTGTGCTGCCAATTGTGTAAACAAAAGTAACGCGCATCACATCCCAAAAGTGCCCACCTCGCGCGGAGATCGCCCGAACGTAATTGTTCAGCGACAGGTTGCTGAAATCCAGCAGGTTGATCGTGGGAAGGTTTTGCAAACGGATGGGCTGAAGGCTGAGGATAATGTTCCAAAACATGGGGAACACGACGATGAGCAGCACAATGACGAGCGTGGGAACAACGAGCGAATAGGCGAGACGCGCTTCGCGGGTCTTCAGGCTTTGCCCCCGGCGGGGAATCGTTGAAGTTTGAATTTTCATGGGATCGCGCCTCCCGATGCCGAAAGAACACCGTGGAATTGCGGGGGGCCGTTGCGTGGTGACCGCACAGCCCCCCGCCGGCAACGAGATTGAGGAGAAGCAGGAGCGGAGGGCTTCTCACACCCTCCACCCTCGATACGACTTACTCGCCCGAAGAGAGCCCGGCCTGGATCTCTTCGACCATGGCCTGGAGTTCGGTCGCGCCCTCCTCGGCTGTCATGTTCCCTTCGATGATGTCTGCGATGACCTGGGGGACGGGCAGTTCGGAGTAGATGGCGCCGACCAATTCACCTTGCCCTTGAGCGAAGCCCCAGCGGTCGAAGTTATTGGCACCTTCGATGATAGTGGAGAGCACGTCCGCGCTGTAGAAATCGCTCAACGGGGCGCGGCGATCGACACCGACCTCCAGGTTGCCCCAACCCTCCAGGAATTTATTGGGTTCATCCGGGGTACCACGCCGCATGGGGAACTTCCCCTCGGCGGCTACACCCACCCAATCCAGGTAGCCATCCGTCAGCCAGAACTCAACAAACTGTTTGGCAGCCTCGGCGTTGGCGCCGGTGGTGATGCCCATGTAACTGACTTGGCCATACTGAGCAGGGCCGCCGCTCGGGCCGGAGAACGCAGGCACCACGCCGCTGTTCTTAGCAAGATAGGCAATATCATCGGCGCACTCAGGGCAGTTGGGCAGCACGGAATCGCGCAGACCGGCCATCTCATCCAGGATGAAGGGCGACCAGACGACCATCCCGGCCTCGCCGGCGAAGTAACTGGCGCGAGCCTGCAACCAGTAGGTGGCCGTGTCGCCCGGGCCGTAATCCCGCATGAGAGTAGTGTAGAAGTCCAGAGCCTCCACCATTTGGGGCGTATCCAACGTGACGTTGCCCTCGGCATCGGTCAGTTGGACGCCATTCGCCAGGGCAAAGTGCTCGAAGCATTGCTGGGTGAAGACCTGGCCCGGGTCCGTGCCTGCCATGATGCCGATGTATCCGGCATCCTTGAGCGCCTGAGCCGCAGCCATGATTTTATCGAAGTCGGTGGGAGGCTCCAGGCCCAGTTGATCGAACAGGTCTTTGCGGTAGATCAGCAACTGGCCCCAGCCGTCCGAGGGCACGGCCATGTACTTGCCATCGCCGGTCGAGACCATCGACAGCGCGCCTTCGGAGAAGGTGGATGGATCCAGGTCCTGCACGGCGGCAGTGGCCGCGTCGGCATCCAGCACGCCCTGAGCGTACCAGGTGGCGGCGAAGTCCAGCGGGAAGAAGACCACATCGGGCATCGTCCCTGCCGCCTGGTTGGCCGCCATCAGGCTGTCAATGGCATTTTCGTCTACCAGCACCAGTTCCACGCCGATGCCGGTCTGCTCCGTGAAGCGATCGATAATCTTCTGGGTACGTTCGGCTCGGGCAGGCTGGTTCTCGGTGCTCCAGAAGACAATCGTCTCGGTTGGCACTGCCTTTTCGACCTGAACTTCTTTGGTGACCACGACTTCCTGCGTGACCACCTTCTCGACCTCAACGGTCTTGGTCACCACCTGAGGCTGGCAGGCAGCCAGCACCATGCTGACAACCACAACAGCAGCAAGCAGGAAGGTGAGTTTCTTCTTCATCGGGGTTCCTCCTTAAAAAGGTGCAAACTGGGAAAGGGAAATGTCACCGAGCAGGTATAACGGGAAAACGAAAGTCATTTAGCAGAGCACCACCTCCTTTCTTCATTACAAAGA
>RFJH01000140.1 GCA_003694975.1 Anaerolineae bacterium
GCCCAGGCCGTCGGTGGAATCACCCTGCCCGGCGGGATCACCATCTTCACAAGCCTGAACCTTCCGCTCATCCGGCTCATCCTGGGGAAAATCATCGTTGCCATCGTGTGCGTCATCATCGACCTGATTCTGATTTCCGAAATCTTCGGCCTGGGCTGGTTCAAGTGGGTTTCTGCCTGGGAACAAAAGCCGCTAACCGCAGGTGAGGAGGATGATGAGGAATGGTGAAGGCGGACGACAGACAACGGACGATGGACAACAGACGACGGACGACAGACGACAGACCGCAGAAAAACCAATGAACCAATGCAACCGATGCAACCAATGCAACCAATCAAACTTTTGCTCGTGGACGACCAGCGCCTGATGCGCGATGGGCTGCGCACGCTGCTGGAACTGGAAAGTGACCTGCGCGTCGTGGCCGAAGCGGAGAACGGTCGGCAAGCCTTGAATGCCTATGCGCAATATCGCCCTGATGTGGTGCTGATGGATATCCGCATGCCGGAGATGGACGGCGTGGAGGCCACCCGTCGCATCCTGGCGGAGCATCCGCAGGCCAAAATTATCATCCTGACCACCTTCGATGATGATGAGTACGTCTTTGAGGGACTGCGCGCCGGCGCGCTGGGCTACCTGCTCAAAGATGTCTCCAGCGAGGAACTGGCACAGGCCATCCGCACGGTCGCCGCGGGCGGCGCGCTGATCGAACCGTCCATCGCCCGCAAAGTCCTGGCCGAGTTCAGCCGCCTGCGCCCGACGAAGCCGACCTCCCTGCCGGAGCCGCTCTCGGCGCGCGAACGCGAAATCCTCTCCCTCCTGGCGCAGGGACTGAGCAACCGTCAAATCGCCGCCCGCCTCCACCTCGCCGAAGGGACGGTGAAAAACTATGTCAGCACCATCTTGCAAAAACTGGGGGTCACCGACCGCACCCAGGCCGCCCTCAAAGGGCGCGAACTGGGACTGGTATGATTACACTCAACTAGCGCGGCAATAGGGAAATCTGGTCAAGCGCAGCCAACGCAATCAAAACCGAAGTGTCACTCACGCATGGCATAGTTCAGGTCATCCTGGAGGTCTTGTTCGGTGTACTGGCGGGGGATGCCGCGTTTCCCCAGCAGAAGGCTGAATTCCAGACGAGACATCCCGGCCAGTTCGCAGGCTTTGCTAAAAGGCAGGATACCCTGCGCGTAGAGCAGGACTGCCAGTTCGGTTTTCAGCCGCTGGGCGCGTTCCTGGGGAGGAATGCGCATGGCCTCCAGGACAGTATCAGGGATATCGAGAAGCAAAGACATAACTCACCTTCCTCTTCATCGATAAGGTTATACACGCATTGAGTAACGATAGAGGGAGGAAAGTCAAACGTCTGCTCTGCCATCAAGAGCCAGGCTTTCTCTTCGCCTCCTGCCAGAGGGCTTCCATTTCATCCAGCGTCAGGTCGGAGAGGCGCTTCCCCTGCTGTTGGGCGCCGCGCTCGATGTAGGCGAAGCGCGCTTTGAAGCGCGCGTTGGCCTCCCGCAGCGCCGACTCGGCATCCACCCCCTTCCACCGCGCCAGATTGACCAGGGCGAAGAGCAAATCCCCGATCTCGGCTGCCAGTGCGTCGCCGTCCTCCGCCTGCTGTACTTCGCGAATCTCCTCCGCAATTTTCTCCAACACTCCCCCGATCTCTGGCCAGTCGAACCCAACACGGGCAGCGCGAGCCTGATACTCTTGCGCCTGCGTGAGCGCCGGTAGCGCCAACGGGACGCCGTCCAGCAACCCCTTCTCCGCTGCCTCGCCGTTTGCCTCGCGCTCGGCCTCTTTCAATTTCTCCCAGTTCAACAGGACCCGATCTACATCTTTCACTTCCAGGTCGCCGAAGACGTGCGGGTGACGGCGCACGATCTTGGCGTGGATATCCCGCAAGACATCGCTCATGGTGAAAGCCCCCTCCTCACCGGCAATCTGCGCCTGCAAGACGATTTGCAACAACAAATCGCCGAACTCCTCCCGCATCGCCGCCTCGTCCTCGCGGTCAATCGCCGTCAGCGCCTCGTAGGCTTCCTCCAGCAAATGCGTCCGCAGGGATTGGTGAGTCTGCTGACGGTCCCAGGGGCAGCCGTCTGGCGCGCGCAGGTGCGCCACAATCTCCTGGAAGGCCTCGAACGAGGTCCCCTCTCCCAGCGGCGGGAGATAGAGACAGGTCAGGAAGCCAATGTGCTCACTACGGTCAATTTCGTAGAGAGAGAGGTCTTCCACGCGCTCTTCCGATGTCCCTGCAGCGTGGACCAGGCGCACCGGATGCTCATCGGGGTAGAGCGCGCCGAGCGTCATCTTGACCTCGGCGGCCACCAGGCGCGAATCGATTTGGGCAATCAGCGCGGGCACGTCCGGTGGAAAAGGCGGGACGTGCGCCATGCTCAATTCCAGCGCGTCCACCAGGGCGGTGTGGGGGTACGGGTCCACGCCCAGGGCAGAGAAGACCGGCTCCAGGAAGGAGAGTCCCTCCACGAGACGGAACGAAAGCCCCTCGTCCCGCGCGCGGCGGGCGATCTCCGGGCCGGTCGCCTCGGCGATGAACGGGTGTCCGGGCACGGCGTAGATCACGCCCTGGGGGCGGCGTCCCAGTTCCAGAACGCGGGTCACGATGGCTTCGTAGACCTTCTCGAAGGATTCGCCCCTCTCGTAGAGGTCATCGAACGAGTGAATCGTGATGCCGGTGGGGAAGCCCGCCACGGTCGGATGTCGACGTGTGCGCAGATAGACCTCCGAAGCACCGGAGAGCACAGCCCAGGCTTCGCGCGTCAGGAGTTTTGGATCGCCGGGGCCGAGGCCGAGGAGGGTAATACCGGGCATACGAGTTCTCCTTAAAAGCAAACGCAATGCGTGGCTCTCGGAGAGCACGCATCACGCTGCCGGAACGAAAAGGGGACTAACGCTTGGTGTAGGTCGGGGCCTTGCGGGCGCGTTTGAGGCCGGGTTTCTTGCGTTCCTTGATGCGCGGGTCGCGCGTCAGCAGACCGCGTTTGCGCAGGGAGGAAGTCCAATCCGGGTTGATTTTCACCAGGGCGCGCGCCAGACCGAGGCGCACGGCGTCCCGTTGACCGGTCACGCCGCCACCCTTCACCAACACGGTCACATCATATTGTGAACGATCCAGCCCAACTGCCTCAAAGGGCGTCAGAATGGTCTCCGCATCGCCCAGGCGCGTGAAATACTGCTCCAACTCTTTCTCGTTGACGATGAACTTACCCGAGCCACTCATCACGCGCACGCGTGCCGTGCTCTCTTTGCGGCGTCCGACGCCTTCATAATATTGAATGGACATGAGCGCTTCTCACTCCTTCTTATGCCAGAGGTTCCGGATTCTGTGCCTGATGCGGGTGATCTGGGCCGGCGTACACTTTCAGACGCTTCAGCAGCCGTCGTCCCAGGCGATTATGAGGCAACATCCCCCACACCGCCGTGCGAATCACCCGCTCGGGGAATTTCGCCAGTTGGTCGCGCAGCGAAATGGCCTTCAGGCCGCCCGGATATCCGGAATGGCGATAATAAATCTTCGAATCCAGTTTGCTGCGCGTCTTCGTACCGGTCACTTTGATGCGCTCGGCGTTGACCACGATGACGTAATCGCCCATTTCCACGCCGGGCGTGAAGGTCGGTTTATGTTTCCCCAGCAACACCGCGGCGATCCTGGACGCCAGCCGGCCCAGGGTCTGGCCGTTGGCGTCCACCACATACCATTTGCGCTGGATTTCGCTTGCTTTCGGATAATATGTCTTTTGCACGGTCATCACTCCAAATCTAGACTAACGGTCACTCGCCTGACCAACGGAGGGCGGATAAACGACTTCGACCAGCGTCAACCCGCAGGCCGGAGCCAGTCCACCGCCCAGGCCTTTTTCGGAGCGCTCCCGGACCCGGGCCGGGTCGGCCAGCGCCCGGGCAATGGACTCCGCCGGAAGGCGTCCCTGCGCCACCGCCACCTGGGCGGCGACCATCCGACGCACCATGTGGTAGAGGAACGCATCGGCCTGTATCTCGAACCACCATTCGTCCTCGTGGCATTCCCAGGAGGCGTGATGGACGGTGCGCACCGTGCTCCCCTGTGGACGGGTAGGAGAGCCAAAAGCCGCGAAATCGTGCTGTCCCTCCCAGAGGGGAGCGAGCGCCCTCAGGCGTTCCCCATCCACCGGCGGCCAGACCCGCCAGGCAAAGCGTTCGCGCAGCGGATCGCGCACCTCGCGGCAGAACAGGCGGTAGCGGTAACGACGGGCAATAGCATCAAAGCGAGGATGAAACTCAGACGACGTCATCTTCACCTGCCAGACGGCCAGGTCTGGCGGAAGATTGGCATTGAGAGCACGGAGCAGATCTTCCGGCGAATGGCGCCATTCGAGGTCGAAGGCGGCCACCTGACCGGTCGCGTGGACTCCCGAGTCCGTGCGCCCGGCCATCATCACCGCGCGCCCTGCCCAGCCGAGATGGCGCAGCGCGCGTTCGAGTTCGCCCTGCACCGTCCGCGCCCTCGCCTGTCGTTGACTACCGGCGAAGTCGGTGCCGTCGTAGGCAAGAATAACCTGGTAACGTGCCATCCACAAGCCACCGTTGCTGCCTATCGCTCATCAGCGGGCAGCCATCAGGAGGCGGCTTATTCCACCAACTCGATCAAAACCATCTCAGCGGCATCGCCCAAACGAGGGCCGAGTTTCACCACGCGGGTGTACCCACCGGGCCGGTCGGCAAAACGCGGCGCGATATCCTCGAACAACTTGCGGACCACCGTCTTATCACCGCCCAGGCGGGCTGCCACCAGGCGACGCGCGTGCACCTGCTGCGGGGTCTCCGCCTCGAGGCTGTTACGCGCCATCGTGATCAGGCGCTCCGCCTCGCCGCGAATGGCCGCCGCCTTTGCGCGCGTGGTCTTAATCCGCTCATGGGTAAATAACTGCTTGATCAGCGTGCGACGCAACGCCGTGCGTGCACCTTTACTACGACTAAGTTTGTACCCTGCTACCCGATGTCGCATCTCTGATTACTCCGCGTCTCAATTTTCTTCTTCTTCGGCGGGCAAGAAGCCTTTTTCACGCATCTTCTGCCGCAATTCTTGCAGGCTCTTCTCGCCAAAGTTACGAATGGACATGATTGCCTGATCGCCCTTTTCCAGCAACTCCAACACATCTCCGACGGTCGAAATGCCGGTGCGCTTCAATGAATTGAAGACACGTACCGAGAGGTCAAGAGCCTCCACCGGTGTATCGGCCACTTCGCTTGCCAGGCGGCTTTTCGGGGCTTCGGCCTCCAGGGGGGCTGCCAGGGTCTCTTCGCTCACACCGGCGATATAGCGGAAATGGTCAATCAGAATCTTGGCTGCCGTGCTGAGAGCGCGCTCCGGGGTACAGGTGCCATCCGTCCAGACCTCCACAGCGAGGCGGTCGTAGTTCGTGCTTTGTCCCACGCGCGCCGAAGAGACCTCCCAATTCACGCGTCGCACAGGGCTAAAGATGGCATCCACCGGCAATTCACCAATCGGCAGGTGCCCGCTGCGCTCATTGGCCGGCAAATACCCTCGACCACGCTCCACGGTGAATTCGATATCCAGTTTGGTGTTGGGGTCATCCACCGTGAACAGGTACAGGTCGGGATTGACGATCTCAATCTCCGGCGGACAGATGATATCCGCCGCCGTGACTACACCCTCGCCACGTACCTCCAGATGCATGCGCGTGGTGTCCACACCATCCAGTTTCATGCGCAACTGCTTCACCTGCAACATAATCTGGATGACGTCTTCACGCACACCGGGCACGTCGCTGAACTCATGCAGTACATCCGCGATGCGCATAGAGGTCACCGCTGCTCCCTCCAGCGAAGACAGGAGCACGCGCCGCAACGCATTGCCTAAAGTGACCCCATATCCCCGCTCCAGGGGACTGATGATAAATTTGCCATAATTTCGAGCCTCGACCTCTCGCTCGATTTTTGGCATGACCATACGCGTGATACCCATTATGGTCCACCTCTCCTACAAAGAACCGGGTGGCCTTCGCCCAGCGCCGACCACACCCCTGATTACCGCGAGTAATACTCCACAATCAATTGCTCGTTCAAGAAACCTTCGATCTCAGATCGCTCAGGCAATCGCAGCACAGAGGCAGTCAGGTTCTTGACGTCGCGTTCCAGCCAGGCGGGCGCGGTACGCGCCTCGGCCAGCGAGGGTAATTCCTTGAAATACGGCAGTTTGCGCGAGCCCTCGCGCACGGCGATCTGATCGCCAACCTTCAAAATCATGGAGGGGATATCCGTGCGCCGGCCGTTGACCGTGAAATGACCATGAGTGACCAACTGCCGCGCATGAGCACGACTTGTGGCAAATCCCAGGCGATAAATCACGTTATCCAGGCGGGATTCGAGAATCTGCAACAGGTTCAACCCTGTCAAGCCACGGCGCTTCAATGCCATACGATAGTAACGGCGGAACTGCCGTTCCAGCACGCCGTACACCCGACGGGCACGTTGCTTGGCACGCAACTGACGAGCATAATCCGACTCACGACGAGAGCGCATCCGGCTGGCCGCGCGGCCATGCTGACCGGGCGCATAATCCCGCTTCTCAAATGAACACTTTGGGGAAAAACAACGTTCCCCTTTCAAAAACAACTTTTCGCCTTCACGTCGGCACAGTTTGCAAACCGGCCCAATATATCTTGCCATACTGTTCTACCTCACAGGAAATTAGACACGACGCTTCTTTGGAGGCCGACAGCCGTTGTGCGGTACAGGAGTCACATCGGCAATCGAGCGCACTTTCAGTCCCATCGCCTGAATGGCGCGAATAGCGTTCTCACGCCCGGGGCCAGGCCCCTTGACGAAAACATCCACCTCTTGCACACCTAGCGCCTGAGCGGCCTTGACAGCCTGTTCCGCCGCCAGACGCGCCGCGAACGGCGTGCTCTTCCGAGAGCCTTTAAAGCCGGCAGAACCTGCACTGCTCCAGGCCACCGTGTTGCCCTGGTGGTCGGTCACAGTAATAATCGTATTGTTAAACGAAGCAAAAATATGAATCTGCGCAGAAGATAGTGTGCGCTTGGGCTTCTTTGCGCCGCTACGGCGCGAGGAACGGACACTTCTGGCCATAGAACCTCACTACACTCCTGGATTACTTCTTGGTGGCACCACGACGACGCCCACGTCCGGCGACCGTCTTGCGCGGCCCCTTACGGGTACGAGCGTTGGTGCGCGTCCGCTGACCACGCACAGGGAGGTTGCGACGATGACGCAGGCCGCGGTAGCAACCAATCTCGATCAGGCGCTTGATGTTCATCTGCACCTCGCGCCGCAACTCACCCTCTACTTTGTAATTCTTCGCGATGAACTCCCGCAAAGCGGTCACCTGAGCATCCGTCAGGTCTTTGACGCGCGTATCGGGGTCAATTTGGGTCGCCAGCAGAATTTCCCTGGCACGTGAACGCCCAATGCCATAGATGTACGTCAGACCGATCTCCACACGTTTGTTGCGCGGCAGGTCAACGCCTTCGATTCTCGCCATGATTACGCTACCCCTGTCTCTGCTTGTGTTTTGGATTCTCACAAATTACGTACAGTTTGCCCTTACGCCGCACAATCCGGCACTTGGCACAACGACGACGAATAGATGGGGACACTTTCATGATCGTAACTCCTTAACGGACTCGCACAAACAATTATTGCTACAGCCAAAGGTTAAATTATAATCGCTCATCACCATTCCGTCCAGCCTCACGGCAGGGTCAAAACCAGTGGACCACCTTCCGTAACGGCTACGGTGTGTTCAAAATGGGCTGTCAACGACCCATCTGCGGAGGCCACCGTCCAACGGTCGGCCAGAACACGCGTTTTGGGTGTGCCGACCAGCACCATCGGCTCCAGGGCAATGGTCATGCCGGGACGCAACAATATTCCACGCCCAGGCGTACCGTAATTCGGCACCTGAGGGCCTTCGTGCATCTGCCGCCCCACACCATGGCCTGTATATTCGCGTGTCACATGAAAGCCATGGCTCTCCACATACTGTTGGATGGCAGCAGAGACATCGCCCGTACGATTGCCGGGGCGCATTTGCTCAATTCCTGCTCGGAGCGCTCCCTCGGTCACCTCCAGCAGTCGTTTCGCCAGTGGGGAGATCTCACCCACTCCGGCGGTAAACGCCGAATCGGCCACAAAGCCATCCAACAACGTGCCACAATCCACCGAGACGATATCCCCTTCGCGCAAACGGCGCTTCTCACTCGGTATCCCATGCACAAGTTCCTCATTGATGCTCACCGTGATCGAAGCAGGGTAAGGGTAGGGGCCCGGGTATCCTTTGAAAGGAGAAACAGCGCCGTGCTTGCGCAAAACCTCCTCCGCCGCAGCATTTAAATCGGCGGTGGTCACACCGGGTTGTAAAAGTTCTCGCACTGCGGCCAGGGCTAAGGCGTTGACGCGCCCCGCCTCACGCATGAGAGCAATCTCAGCCGCGTTTTTAATGTGTATTTGCCGCGCCCAATCCATGCTACGATGTTTCCACCTGCTCCAAAGCGCGCAGCAGGTCCTGCGTCACTTGCTCGATAGGTTGAGCGCCGTTAATCTCAACAAGTTTGCCCTGCTCACGGTAGTAGGAAACCAGAGGGGCGGTTTGCTCGCGATAGACCTGGATACGGCGTCTCACCGTCTCTTCCCGGTCGTCCTCACGCTGGTACAATTCTGAGCCATCATAATCGCACACCCCTTCCTTCGCGGGAGGGTTGTAGCGAACATGAAAGACATGCCCCTGCGCGCGACAGGTTCGGCGACCACTCAAACGCTCGACCAGCACCTCGTCCGGCGCGCTGATGTAAGGGACAACATCGACCTGGGCGGAGAACTCGGCAAGCATCTTCTCCAGCGCCTCAGCCTGGACAGGGGTGCGCGGAAAACCATCCAGGATGGCACCCGATTCGCAGTCGGGGCGGCTCAGCCGGTCCCGCACCATGGCAATAGTCACATCGTCGGGGACCAGTTCACCTTTGGACATATAAGACTGAGCCAGCCTCCCCAGGTCGGTTTGATTCTTCAAATGCTCGCGAAACAGGTCGCCTGAAGAAACGTGGGGCAGTCCGGTTTTCTGCGCCAGGATTTTGGCCTGCGTGCCTTTGCCGACTCCCGGCGGGCCAAGCAAGACGATGTACATAGCCATTGTGCGCCTCATACTAACGAACGAGCAGTGAGTCTTGATAACCGTGCAACTTGAGTTCGGCGTCAATTGTCAGGAAGACATCGCGTACGACGCCGACCACAATCAACAACCCCGCCGAGGAGACCAGCAGGAGGCCTGCGTTTCGCGGCCCCACCGGCACGACTTGTTGAAGGAGGAAAGGCAAGATGGCCACCACACCCAGGAAGAGCGCGCCGGGCAAAGTGATGCGACGTTGCACGCGCGTCAGGTAACGTTGGGTCGGTGCGCCGCGGCTGACGCCCGGAATCTGGGCGCCCACCCGTTTCAGGTTCTCGCCGTAGTTTTGTTGGGCAAAGAGCACGTCTGTGTAGAAGAAAGTAAATACGACGACCATCAAGAAGTAGAGCACCCAATAGGTCCACCCGCTCCCGCTGAACGTGCTCTGCACGCTGGTGGCAAAGTTCCGTAGCCACTCCGTCTCAGAATTGACGAAGTAACTGGCAACAATGGCCGGGAACTGCAAAATCGCGCTTGCAAAGATGAGAGGGATCATCCCCGACATATTGACCATCAGCGGTAATGTGCCCTTCACCGGCATGGACATGCGATTGCCCACCCGACGCCCCGGATACATCACCGGAACATTCCTTCGCCCTTGCTGCACATAGACGATGGCGAAGATCGTCAGCACCAGGGAGACCGCCGTCACACTTAACAGCGTCCAGCGATTTTGCTCATCAATGATGAGGCTGTAGAGGTTGGCAGGGATGCGTGCCACGATACCAGCGAAGATAATCAGCGAGAGGCCCTGATTGCGAATGCCAAATTCAGAAATCAACTCGCCCAGCCAGATGGCAAACATCGTGCCGGCCGTCATGGCAAGGAGCACCGTGATCGATGTCAACGCCTGAGCGCCGGAGAAGCCAAAGGGAAGCACGGGGGGCAGCCCTGCATTAATGGCAAACGAGTTGAAGATGTTCACCTGGCCAATGGCCGATAGTGCCGCCATAGGCACCGAGAGGATGTACGTCCACTTTTCCATCCATTTCTGCCCCTCGCGCGGGTCCTCCTCCATACGACGTTGCAAAGAGGGGATAATCGGCACCAGCAACTGCAAGATAATCTGTGCGGTGATGTAGGGATAGACTCCCATCGAGAGGAGGGAGAACCGCGACACCGTGCCACCGGAAAGCAAATCGAGAAAATCGAAGAAAGTGCCCCCTGCACCCAATCGCTGGCGGAACTCGGCCAACGCCTGAAAATCTACACCGGGTACGGGGACATTGGCCGCGATACGATAAATCGTCAGGATGAGCAGCGTAATCAACAACTTACGCCGGATATCCTGCGATTTCCATAGATAGCGCCACGCCGATCGTTTCATCTGCCGTTCTCCTCGCCTGAAAAGGCTACTGGATCAATTCCACGCTACCGCCAGCAGCCTCAATTTTGGCTCTGGCACCGCGCGAGACGCGATGAGCGCGCACCTTGAGCGCCACGTTCAACTCGCCGCGCCCTAAAATCACCACCGGATTGCGGGGATCGCGCAGAAGGCGAGCCGCTTCCAGGGTTTCAGGCGTGACCTCGTCATTGGCTTTAAAGGCCTTCGCCAGTTGCTCTACGTTGACCTCGTTGTATTCCACGCGGTTGATGGGCGTGAAACCCTGACCGCGCATGAAGGGCAGGCGACGATAGAACGGCAGATTGCCGCCCTGGTGATACAGTTTGCCTTTCTCTCCGCTGCGCGCGCCCTGTCCCTTCGTGCCGCGCCCGGCGGTCTTCCCCTGCCCGGCAGCAATACCGCGGCCAACGCGCTTGCGTTTCTTCTTCGAACCTGGATTCGGAACAAGTTCATGCAGTTTCATCGTCACTCTTCCACTCGAACCAGATGACTGACTTTCGCCACCATTCCACGAATGACGGGGGTATCTTCATGCACCACCGTCTGATTCATACGACGCAGGCCCAACGCCCGCACGGTCGCCTTCTGGCGCTTTGAGTAGCCAATCGGGCTCTTGACCAGCGTCACGCGGATTGTCTTCTTCGCCTTCCTAGCCATGTTTCTTCCTCCGCTCCCAGAAGGGTAACACCTCGCGGACGGGCTTTCCACGGCGGGCCGCCTCCTCTGCTGGCGACTTCAATTGTTCCAGGGCATCGAACGTAGCCTTCACCACATTCAGAACGTTGTTGCTGCCCATGGACTTGGTGAGAATATCTCGCACGCCAGCCGCCTCCAACACGGCACGCACACCGCCAGCCGCGATGACGCCCGTACCGGGCGAGGCCGGTTTCAGGAACACGCGCGCGCCGCCGACCTTCCCAAGCACCTCATGGGGAATGGTCGTCCCAACCATAGGGATCATGCGCATGTTCTTGCGCGCCCGCTCAGAGGCCTTACGCATAGCATCGGGTACGGCATTGGCCTTCCCTACTCCCATGCCGACCATACCCTTATTATCACCGGCCACAACGGTCACACGGAACTGGAATCGGCGGCCACCTTTGACCACTTTCGCCACGCGGGCAATCTCAATCACGCGTTCGTCAAGTTGCTCTTGCTCTTCGTAGTCCAACATAGCCATCTCCACGTACGCTAAAACTCCAGGCCGCCTTCACGCGCGCCGTCGGCCAGGGCTTTGACACGCCCGATATAACGGTATCCGCCGCGGTCGAACACGACGCGTGTAATCCCCTTCTGTTTCGCGCGCTCAGCGAGTGCCTCGCCGACCAGGCGCGCCTGTTCGGTCTTAGTCAACCCTTTCATCTTTTTGCGAAGTTCGCGGTCAATGCTCGACGCGGCAACCAGAGTATGGCCGGCCTGGTCATCAATAATTTGAGCGTAAATCTCCGAAAGACTGCGAAAAACGTTCAGGCGCGGTCGCTCCGGCGTGCCGAAAATTTTCTTGCGCACCCGGCGATGACGGCGGATACGCGCTGCAGAACGAGTAACCTTCGGCATACCTACATGCCTCCTTTCCCGGCCTTGCCTGCTTTCCGGCGAACATGCTCACCGGCATAACGAATGCCTTTGCCATGGTACGGCTCCGGCGGTCGGACTTTGCGGATCTCTGCAGCCACCTGCCCAACTTTCTCCTTATCAATACCGATCACCTTAACCTGACGCCCTCGCGTATCGACCTCAAAGGTGATCCCTTCAGGCGGCTCGATCTCCACCGGATGAGAAAATCCTACTTGCAAGACCAATTTCTTACCTGCTAACTCGGCGCGATATCCCACGCCTTCAATTTCCAACACGCGTTCAAACCCTGCGCTCACGCCCTGTACCATGTTCGCCAGGACAGCGCGCGTAGTCCCATGCAAAGCACGTTGATCGGGAGCATCCGATGAACGCGTGACTTTAATCTGGCCGTCCTCTAACCTGATCCCAATGGTGGGAGAGAACGTCCGTTGTAACTCACCCTTTGGCCCTTTCACGCGCACGTGTGACCCTTTGATCTCCACCTGCACGCCGTCGGGCACAGGGATAGGCAAACGTCCAATTCGAGACACAGTCGCTACCTCCTGCTACCAGACTTTACACAGAATTTCCCCGCCAACGCCCAACTGGCGCGCGCGGCGACCGGTCATCACGCCCTTCGGGGTGGAGAGAATCGCCACGCCCATGCCGGAGAGAACCCAGGGGATATCGCTCTTCTTGGTGTAAATCCGTCGGCCGGGTTTGCTTACGCGCTCCAGGCCGGTAATCACAGGGCGACGGTGACGACGCTCGCCGACATACTTCAGACGAACGCGCAACGTCTTGTGCCCGGGTCGCGCTCCGTCCACGACCTCGTAACTCTCCAAAAAGCCCTCCTCTTTCAAAATTCGGGCGATTTCCACCTTAATCTTCGAACTGGGCATGGCAACCAGCACATGACCACGCATTGCAGCGTTACGAATGCGGGTCAACATATCAGCAATAGGATCGGAAACACTCATGCACACACCTCCACCCGGCTACCAGGACGACTTCACCACACCGGGGATTTTGCCTTCCAATGCCAGTTCACGGAAACAGATCCGGCACAAGCCAAAGCGACGCATATACCCTCGCGGCCGCCCACAACGGCTGCAACGATTGCGAACCCGCGTGGGATGACGACGTCGCAACTCACGAAATTGCATACACTTCTTCGCCATGATTACGCTTCCTTCCTGAACGGCATACCAAGCAACTGCAACAGCGCACGCGCCTGATCATCGGTCTGCGCAGTGGTCACAATCGTGATTTCCATCCCGCGCAGTTTGTCAATCTTATCGTAATCAATTTCCGGGAACACCAACTGATCACGCAGACCCAGGGTGTAGTTCCCATGACCGTCAAATGAGTTCGGAGAAACACCGCGAAAGTCGCGCACGCGCGGCAGAGCGATATTCATCAGTCGATCCAAAAACGCCCACATACGCTCACCGCGCAGCGTCACTTTCGCGCCAATGATACGACCTTCGCGCAGTTTGAACGCGGCGATGCTCTTGCGCGCTTTCGTCAACACCGGACGTTGGCCGGTGATGGTCATCAAGTCAGCGGTAGCGGCCTCAATGGCCTTGGGATTATCCAACGCCTCTCCCAGGCCAATATTCACCACAACCTTCTCAATACGCGGCACCTGCATAACGTTCTTGTAACCGAACGCCTTGAGCAGGGCCGGAACCACCTCGTTTTGATATTTCTCTCGTAATCTGTTCATCTCATGCTCCAACCCCAGGCATTCAGTCAATCAGTGCCTGGCATTTTTTGCACACGCGGTGAGCACCCGTTTCGTCGCGCTGGATGCCCACGCGCGTCGGGCGGTCACATTTGGGGCAAACCAGCATGACGTTCGAGATGTGGATGGGCGCCTCGTACTTGATGCGGCCGGGGTTGATCGTACGTCCCTGGGTCTGCACCTGCCGCTGATGCTTGGTGCGAATGTTGACACCCTGGACGACGACCCGCCCCTCTTTAGGAAAGACCGCAATCACCTCACCGCGCTTCCCTTTGTCATCGAAACGACCGCTGATCACTTCTACGGTATCGCCTTTGCGAATCTTGACTTTCATGTCCTCGCTCCCAACCAGGGCTATAGCACTTCCGGGGCCAGCGAAACAATCTTCATAAACCCTTTTTCGCGTAGTTCACGCGCGACAGGCCCGAAGATGCGGCTGCCCTTGGGATTACGGCCATCCTGATCTAGGATCACCGCTGCGTTATCGTCAAAGCGGATGTACGAGCCATCTTCGCGTCGCCACTCTTTCGAGCACCGCACGATCACAGCACGCACAATATCGCTCTTCTTCACCGATCCTTGCGGGGCGGCGGATTTCACCGTAGCCACAACCACGTCACCGATTCGGCCATAACGGCGTTTTGAACCGCCCAGCACGCGAATAACAAGCAATTCGCGCGCGCCGGTATTATCCGCAACTTTCAGACGGGATTCTTGCTGAATCATGACTTACTCTCCCACACCCGCATCCGCCGTCCGCGATTCACGCTCCAGGATTTCCTCCACCACCCAGCGTTTCTCACGCGAAATAGGGCGGCTCTCCACGATGCGCACGCGGTCGCCCACGCGGCACCCCAGTTCGTCATGCGCCTTGACGCGCTTTCGGGCATGAACCACTTTCTTGTACAGCGGATGCCGGAATGTTCTCGTAATTTCTACCACGACCGTTTTGGTCATCTTATCGCTGGTGACAACACCGATCATACGACGACGCCTGTTCATTCTTCACCTTCCCGTGCTATGCCCAGTTCGCGCTCGCGGAGAATAGTCAACATACGCGCGATATCACGCCGTACGAGGCGAATGCGACTGGTATCGGTCAATTGGCCGGTCACCTGCTGGAAGCGCAGGCGCATCAACTCCTCGCGGGCATCCGCCAATCTGGCCTGTATCTCCTCGGTAGACAAAGCACGTATCTCAGCCGGTTTCATCGCTGTTCTCCCGTTTCACGAGCGACGATCTTGGTCTTGATAGAGAATTTGTACTGAGCCAGTTTCAAGGCGCGCAGCGCCACGTCTTCAGGCAAGCCGCCGATCTCGAACATGATGCGCCCCGGCTTAACGACCGCGACCCAATATTCCACATTGCCTTTCCCCTTCCCCATGCGGGTCTCAGGGGGTTTTTTCGTATACGGCTTATCAGGGAAGATGCGAATCCACACTTTCCCGCGACGTTTGATCGCGCGCACGATGGCGCGACGGGCCGCCTCAATCTGCCGGGCAGTAATCCAACCCGGCTCCAGGGCCTGGATTCCATAATCCCCGAAGACGATCTCGGCACCGCGAGAAGCCTTCCCTTTCAATCTTCCGCGCATTTGTTTGCGCCACTTCACTCGTTTCGGCATCAACATAGTTCTAACCTCTTTCCGCGATAGAGACCGCGCTCAGCAATCTCCACAGCCGGTTTATTCGCTAACGTACACGCCTTCGGTCGCTTCCGCCTTCTCTTCGGATTCGAGCAGGGCTTCTCCCTTGTAAATCCAAACCTTCACGCCAATACGCCCATAGGTCGTCAGGGCCTCGGCACGAGCATAGTCAATATCGGCGCGTAATGTCTGCAAGGGGACACGCCCTTCACGCAACCACACACGACGAGCCATCTCCGCACCGCTCAAACGCCCGGAGACCTCGATCTTGATCCCTTTGGCGCCCTGTCGCATCGCCTGTTGGATGGCGCGTTTCATCGCGCGGCGATAACCGATACGCCGTTCCAACTGGCTGGCGATGTTTTGGGCCACCAGAAAGGCGTTCGTATCCGGCGACTCGATCTCTTTGATATCCAGGTCCACCTTGCCGCCAACCAGGGTCTCAAGGTTGCGGCGAATCTTCTTCACGGCCTCGCCTTTGCGACCAATCAACACGCCGGGTCTGGCCGTATGAATGACGATTTTGATCTTGCCCGGATAACGCTCGATATCAATACGAGCCACGCCGGCGCGCTTCTGCAAAACCGCCTCCGGCATCTGACGACGCAAACGTTCCACTTGCGCGTTCGCCGCCGCGCCGCCTTTGGAGGTGATGCCCATCAGCAAACTACGAATAGCGAGGTCTTGCAGTAATTGCTCGCGGTATTGAGCACCCTCGGCGAACCAGCGTCCTCGCCAGGTCTGGTTGATTTTCAGGCGGAAACCAATCGGATGAACTTTGCGACCCATACTATCTCCTTACGTCCGGCGCGAAGCCTCTTCGCGCTCACGCAACACCACCGTGACGTGCGAAGAGCGGCGCAAAATCGGCTTGAAGCGACCACGTGCCCCGAAACGACGCCAACGGCGTGTAGGCCCTTCGTTGGCATAGATTTGAGCGATATAGAGATCATCCCGACTCACACCGAAGTTCTCCTCGGCGTTCGCCACGGCAGAGGCCAGCAACTTACGCACCGGCCGCGCCGCGCGCTTGGGCACGAAGCGCAGCATCTCCATCGCTTCCACAACATCTTTGCCGCGCACCAAATCAATCACCAGGCGCACTTTCTGCGGCGAAATAGGAAGGTAACGCAAATGGGCTTGAATATCCATGTTTCACCGTTTCCTATTTCTTTCGAGATTTCTTCTCGGCCACGTGCCCACGATAGGTGCGCGTTGGCGCGAACTCACCCAGCCGATGGCCAACCATGTTCTCCGTAATGTAAATCGGCACATGCCGTCGCCCATCGTGGACAGCAATAGTATGGCCGACCATCTGAGGGAAGATCACGCTCGCGCGACTCCAGGTGCGAATGACCTTCTTTTCGCCTCGTTGGTTCATGGCCTCGATCTTTTTCAGCAATTTGGGGTCTACGTAAGGCCCTTTTTTCAACGATCGTGACATAGTCGTTCCTCGCTCACTCTTTCAGCCGATATCTTCGGAGCCTACCGTCTCGATTTACTCCGACGGCGCACAATGTACTTATCCGTCTTCTTGTTACGGCGCGTCTTATAGCCCAGCGTCGGTTTACCCCAGGGACTTTTCGGGCCGGGCAAGCCAACCGGTTGACGGCCCTCACCACCGCCGTGGGGATGGTCGCGAGGTGTCATCGCCGAACCGCGTACCGTTGGGCGAATGCCCAGGTGGCGTTTGCGCCCCGCCTTTCCCAGTTTGATGTTGCTGTGATCCAGGTTGCCCACCTGTCCAATCGTCGCGTAGCAAGCCTGGCGGATCAGGCGCACCTCGCCGGAGGGCAGGCGGACATGGGCATAGTCGCCTTCTTTAGCCAGCAATTGCGCGGCAGCACCGGCAGAACGCACCAATTGTCCACCGCGCCCTTCGTACAACTCGATGTTATGGATCATCGTCCCTACAGGGATATTGGCAATCGGCAGGCTGTTCCCAGGACGGATTTCTGCATTGGGGCCAGCCATGACCGTATCGCCAACTTTCAGCCCCAGGGGAGCGATGATATAACGCTTCTCGCCATCGGCATAATGGAGCAACGCCAGGCGCGCCGTGCGATTTGGGTCATACTCAATCGCCGCCACGCGTGCCGGGATACCTCGCTTATCGCGCTTGAAATCCACGATCCGGATGTGGCGCCGATGGCCGCCACCACGATGCCGAACTGTCACACGCCCGTATACGTTGCGCCCACCCTTTTTCCGCAAAGGGATAATCAGTGAGCGCTCCGGCTTTTTCTTCGTAATTTCCTCGAAAGTGTAGCCGGTCATTCCACGCTGTCCGGGCGTCACCGGTTTGTACTTTTTTACAGCCATCACAGCACCCCTTCAAAAGCATCTATCGTTTGACCTTCGGCCAGGGTCACAATCGCCTTCTTGTACCCTGGCTTGCGCACCAGGAGGCGGCGGCTGCGGGCACGTCGGCTGCGTTTGGCCGGTACGTTGATGATATTCACACGGACGACATCCACATCAAATAATGTCTCCACAGCATCTTTGACCAGGGTCTTTGTCGCATCCGGCGCCACCTCAAAGGTATACTGATTCAACTTACCGGCCTGGTAAGTAGATTTCTCTGTAATCACCGGACGTCGAAGCACATCGTAAATCGTGCTCATCTTCCGCCTCCTATCCCAGCCATGCCTTCAAGACGTCTAACGCCTTGAGCGAGAGGACCAGTTTCTCGTAGCCCAGCAGGTCACGGATGTTGAGATAACTGGCCAGCAAGACCTTGGCATCCGGCAAATTGTTCGCCGATCGCATGACCACATCGTAGTTCTGGTCCTTCTCCGGCAAGACCAACAACGCGCTGGCATCGCCGACCAATTTCTGCAACGCGTTCGCCATCAAGCGCGTCTTTGGGGCTTCCAGGGTGATCTCATCCACGACAACCACATCCGCCTCGCTCGCTTTGGCCGAAAGGGCTGAGCGCAGTGCCGCGCGGCGCATCTTGCGCGGCATCCGCTGAACGTAACTGCGAGGCCGCGGCGTGTGGACGCGCCCACCACCGACCCACTGCGGGGCGCGGATCGACCCCTGACGGGCGCGCCCCGTCCCCTTCTGACGCCATGGCTTCCGCCCCCCACCGGAGACTTCGCCACGCGTCTTTGTCTTGTGAGTCCCCAGGCGGGCGTTCGCCATCTGGCGCACATACGCCTGATGCATCAGGTCTACATTGATCGGGGCCTCGAAAATCTTCGCCGGTAATTCCACCTGGCGGACTTTCTTGCCCTGCATATCGTAAACGTCTACTTTCATCGCCATCTTGCTCCCATTCCATCAGCGCTATTGCTTGCGCGCTTCTTTAATCATCACCAGGCCGCCCTTTGGGCCGGGGACTGCACCATGGACGGCGATCAAATTGCGTTCCGCGTCCACCAAGACCACTTTGAGATTCTGGGCTGTGACGCGCACCCGCCCCATATGTCCCGGACCGCGCGCGCCCTTGTAGACACGCCCAGGGGTGGTTCCGGAGCCGCGCGAACCCGGCGCACGCCAGCGGTCCGATTGACCATGCGTCTTCGGACCACCGCCGAAACCGTACCGTTTCACGCCGCCCTGGAAGCCTTTCCCCTTGCTAATGCCGATCACGTCTACCCGTTCGCCAACGTTAAAAACCTCCACTGTGATCTTATCGCCGATGTTCACG
Organism: Anaerolineae bacterium; assembly: GCA_003694975.1. GTDB lineage: Bacteria > Chloroflexota > Anaerolineae > Anaerolineales > Villigracilaceae > J097. Next base: position 19,161 of record RFJH01000140.1, read on the forward strand.
TCCGGCGATTTGACGCGAAACTCGCGCAGGAAACGCAGCGGAGGGAGATTGTTGGCTTTTAAGTGGCCCAATTGACCACCGGTCAGACGCTTGGGGTGGACTTCCTCAAACCCAAGTTGCACCGCCGAGTATCCTTCTTTCTCGGGGCGGCGTATCTGAGTAACATAGCAAGGCCCAGCCTCGATAAGGGTCACGGGGAGCGCGACGCCATCCTCATCGAAGACCTGGGTCATGCCGATCTTCTTGCCAATCAGCCCTTTAAACATGCTCGGTTTTCTCCTTACAAAAAGTATGGTCAGGAGACTGTCAGCCTGGGCTTCGGCTGCATCATCTCCTGGCGACGCAGTCAGTCGGACCGCCGCAGAGCGTTTGGGTAGCGGTCTGCGCGCGAGAGCCGCTCTTACGTCGCCGCTCCGGTCTGTCGGTCGGGGACTGACGGTCAAACGATCGGTTCGTTCATCAACCCGATCATCAGACCGCCAGCCCCTAAACCATCAAACCACTATATCTTGATTTCAATGTCCACGCCCGCAGGCAAATTGAGCCGCATCAGCATATCAATCGTCTTGGAATCGGGGTCCAAAACGTCAATCAATCGGTTGTGCGTGCGGATTTCAAAGTGCTCGTGCGAGTCCTTATCAATGAAGGTCGAGCGACGTACGGTAAACCGCTCTATGCGTGTGGGCAAAGGTACAGGGCCTACCACACGTGCTCCACTCCGTTCTGCCGTCTCGACAATACGCCGGGCAGATTGATCGAGCACGCGATGATCGTAAGCCTTCAGGCGGATGCGTATCCTCTGCTTGGTCATCGCTTCGCCTACTCGATAATCTTGGTGATCACGCCGGCGCCCACCGTCAGCCCGCCTTCACGAATGGCGAACTTCGAACCCTGTTCCAGCGCCACCGGCACGATCAACTCCACCGTCAGGTTCACGTTGTCCCCGGGCATCACCATCTCCACGCCCTCC
>RFJH01000141.1 GCA_003694975.1 Anaerolineae bacterium
TCCTGGAACTGCAAAGGCAGCACACCCATACCGATCAGGTTGGAGCGATGGATGCGCTCGAAAGACTCGGCGATGACAGCCTTCACACCCAGCAAGAGCGTCCCTTTGGCCGCCCAATCGCGGCTGGAGCCGGTGCCGTATTCCTTGCCCGCCACCACGAGCAAGGGCACGCCTTCTTCTTTGTACTTCATCGCCGCGTCGAAGATAGTCAGCTGCTCGCCGTCCGGGAAGTGACGTGTGTAACCACCCTCCACGCCGGGCACGAGACGGTTCTTCAGGCGGATGTTGGCGAACGTGCCGCGCGTCATCACGCGGTCGTTGCCGCGGCGGGAGCCGAAGGAGTTGAACTCGCGCGGCTTCACGCCGTGTTCAATCAGGTAACGCCCCGCAGGGCCATCTTCGGGGATGGCGCCCGCCGGGGAGATGTGATCTGTGGTGATCGAATCGCCCAGCAAGGCGAGCACCCGCGCGCCGCGAATCTCACGAATGGGCGGCACCTCAAGCGTCAGTTCGGTGAAGAAGGGCGGCTCCTGGATATAGGTCGAGGCCTCATCCCAGGCGTAGAGGTCTCCGGTGGGCGCCTGGATCTCGTTCCACAACTCGTTCCCTTCAAACACCGCGGCGTACTTCTCGCGGAACATCTCGGCGGAGATGCCCGAAGCGATGGTCTCCATGATTTCTTGCTGAGTCGGCCAGAGATCGCGCAGATACACCGGCTTCCCCTCGCGATCGGTGCCGATGGGTTCGTTCTCGAAATCAATATCCACCGTGCCCGCCAGCGCATACGCCACCACGAGCGGCGGCGAGGCCAGGTAGTTCGCCTTCACCAGGGCATGGACGCGCCCCTCGAAGTTGCGGTTACCGGAGAGCACCGCCGCGGCCACCAGATCGGCGCTGGCGATGGCCTTTGCCACTTCCCCCGGCAGGGGGCCGGAATTGCCGATGCACGTCGTGCAGCCGTAGCCCACCACGTTGAAGCCCAGTTGCGCCAGCGGCTCCAGAAGGCCGGTCTGCCGCAGGTATTCGGTGACGACGCGCGAGCCGGGCGCCAGGCTGGTCTTGACGTGCGGAGCGACCCTCAGTCCGCGCGCGACGGCCTTCTTCGCCACCAGCCCCGCGCCGACCATCACCGAGGGGTTGCTCGTGTTCGTGCAGGACGTAATCGCCGCGATGACCACCGCCCCGTGACCGATCTCATACGACCCGCCGTTCGTGCCGACCTCCCCCTTACGCGCCAGCGCCTCGGAATCCAGACCGAAGCCTCGTTCGCGGACCGGAGCCGTCAGCGCCGCCCGGAACGTCTTCTTCATCTCGCTCAGCGCGATGCGGTCCTGCGGACGCTTGGGCCCGGCCAGGGAGGGGACGACCGTGCTCAGGTCGAGTTCGAGCGTATCTGTGAATTCGGGATCGGGGGTGTTTTCGTCGCGGAAGAGTCCCTGGGCGCGGCAGTAGGCCTCCACACGTTCGATGGTCTCCTCGGAGCGACCGGTCAGGCGCAGGTAGCGCAGGGTCTCGGCGTCCACCGGGAAGAAGCCCATCGTGGCGCCGTATTCGGGGGCCATGTTGGCGAGGGTGGCGCGGTCGGGCAGGGACATGCTCTCCAGGCCGGGGCCGTAGAACTCAACGAATTTGCCCACCACGCCTTTCTGACGCAGCATCTGGGTGACGGTGAGCACCAGGTCGGTGGCGGTGACGCCCTCGCGCACTTTGCCGTAGAGTTTGAAGCCGATCACGTCCGGCAGGAGCAGGTCAATCGGCTGACCGAGCATAGCGGCCTCGGCTTCGATGCCGCCCACGCCCCAGCCGAGCACGCCCAGACCGTTGATCATCACGGTGTGCGAATCCGTGCCCACGAGGGTATCGGCAAAAGCCTGCAACTCGCCGTCGATCTCGCGCGCCTGCACCACCTGGGCGAGATACTCCAGGTTCACCTGATGGATGATGCCCGTTGAGGGCGGCACGACGCGGAAGTTATCGAAAGCGCCCTGCCCCCACTTCAGGAACTCGTAGCGTTCGCGGTTGCGCCGGAACTCGATCTCGGTGTTGCGTTGCAGGGCGTCGGGCGTGGCGAAGAAATCCACCTGGACGGAGTGATCGATCACCAGGTCCACCGGCACGACAGGGTTCACGCGGCGCGGGTCGCCGCCGAGGCGCGCCATGGCAGAGCGCATGGCCGCCAGGTCCACCACGGCGGGGACGCCGGTAAAATCCTGCATCACGATGCGCGCCGGTCGGAAGGGGATACCGGGGCGCTTTTCGTCCACCGGCTTCCAGGCGGCGATGGTGCGCACGTCCTCTTCTGTGATGGCGTGCCCGTCGCATTGCCGTAACGCCGATTCCAGCAGGACGCGAATGGAGAAGGGCAGGCGCTCCAGGCGCGTCAGCCCGGCCTCCTCCAGCGCCTGCAAACGATAAAAAACGTATTCCCCATGCGGGGTTTTCAAGGTATCACGGGCATTGAACGAATCCTTAACCATGTTGTTCCTCGTTTGTGTGAAATTCTATGTTCCGCCGCGCACGCGCCGAGCGGAACGAAGTGTAGTCGAGGCGCTCGCGCCGAGCATGGTCGAGGCGCTCGCGCCGAGCACAGTCGAGACGCTCGCGCTGAGCGGAGCGCCTGCAGGGCGCGTAGTCGAAGCATTTATGCGCAAGGGCGTCTCGACTACAGCCTCCCTACCGGTCGGCCTCCGCTCGACGCGAACACCGCGCTGAGCGGAGCGCCCGCAGGGCGCGTAGTCGAACAATCATCGGGCGCGTCGAAGCAGGATAAATCCCGCTCTACAACATACGTTGCCTGAGGTGCTCCACCAGGGCACGGCGTTCGTCTTGTGGCAGGAAAGCCGCTCGCGCCGCGGCCAGGATGCGCTCTTCGAGTTCTTCCAACGAAAGCCCCAGTTCCTCGCACACCAGGCGGTATTCATGCGTCAGGTTGATGCGCGAGACGCTGGGGTCATCCGTATTGACGGTGACATTCAAGCCGGCCTGGAGCATGCGCGGCAAGGGATGCTCGGCCACCGAGGCAACCACACCACTCTGATAATTGCTCGTGACACAGACTTCGAACACGGTGCCACGCTCTCGCGCCAGTGCCACCACAGAAGGGTCTTCCATCACCCGCACGCCGTGGCCGATGCGCTCCGCTCCCAAAAGTTCAATCGCCTGGCGGACGTTCTCCGCGCCGCCCCACTCTCCGGCATGGACGGTGATGCGCAAACCTGCCTGGCGCGCCTCCCGGAAGAGGGGAGCAAAGGGCGCGGCATCGAACTCGGCTTCATTGCCTGCCAGGTCCAGACCAACAATGCCGCGATCCAGTCGCTCGGCGGCAATCCAGGCCACCTGCTCGGCCAGCGCCACACTCTCGTGGCGATTCATGCTCGCGATCAGGCGTACCGGGATATCGAATTCTCTTGCTGCTTCCTGGGCCGTTTCACAAACCCAATCGGTCACGTCTTCCAGAGGAAACCGTTCAGCGCGGCTCAGAGCGACCGGCGTGAAACGCAATTCCAGATAGCGCACATTATCTTGCGCCGCGTCCTCGATGGCCTCGCGCGTGATGCGATGGATCACCTCCGGCGAGCGATAGAACAGGCGCAGCGTCTTGAACTTTTCCAGGAAGTTGGAAAAGGTGAACGGTTCCTCGTCCTGTACCTGCACCATGTTGCTCAACCGCAAGATGCTCGCCGGGACGGTCACACCGTGGGAACGCGCGATATCGACCATCGTGGAGAGACGCAACGACCCCTCCAAATGGCGATGCAACTCCACCTTTGGAAGCGCAGCAAAGATATTAAGTGGTGCGGTAGGGGCGTTCGGTTGCAAGGGACCTCTTTACGAAAGGGCTTACTTATGTCGCTTGCGCCGTTTTCTTCGTTTCCTCTTCTTTCCAGCCTTTCCAGAAGTCACCTGCGCGGCAGCAACCGGTTCAGAAGGAGTAACGTCTTGAACCGTCGCTGTCGCGCGCGGCTGGTAGGCAAAGATGCGGCTGACCACTTGCGCCCGGATATCACTCAGCAATTGCTGGAACATCTCTGAGGCACGACTTTTGTATTGTACCAGGGGATCGCGCTGGGCATAGGCCTCCAGGCCAATCGAGACGCGCAGCGCCTCCACGCGCGTCAGGTAGTCCACCCATTGATCGGTGATGGCGCTCAGGAGCACCTGCCGTTGAATCTCGGTCATGCGCAAGCGTCCCAGTTCGGCGACCACCGCTTCGCGTTCGGAAGGGGAAAGGTCGGATGGTGCAACGTTGATGCGTTCGGCACCCAGGACGTGACCCGCCGGCCCCAGATCGGCGAGACGCGAGACGCCTGAGGCACGTTGATGCCACTCGTGCCATCCCCAGGCCCATTGCAACGCCTGCTGTGCCTGCTCCAAGTGAGTCATCACATCATTGATAACTGCCTCCGCGTCACGGCCTTCCAGGTGCTGCGCGGCGGCAAAGACGTAATTGAAACGGAGAAAGACCTGCTGCACCTGGCGGTGGGTGCGCGAGTCGAAGGCGGTACGCCGCCCTTGTGCCAGGGTGTTCAGGAGGCGGATGCGCTCTGTGTCGTTCCACTCTTCATGGCGTTTCAATAAGACATCCAGATCACGCACTACCTGGCCATTTTCACCCACCAGCCCTTCCCGGCGCGCCTCCAGAAGGGCACGGCTGCGCTCCACAACGACTTCAACCAGTTCCTCCCAGGTCATCTCGCGAAGAGCATCCTTCGCCAGCCCCAGGGATTCGCCAAGGCGATACTCCACCGCGCCAACCAGGCGCGCCGCTCCCAGCGAGACCAAATGGCTCTCCACGGCAGCACGTAATTCATCTTCCATCTCGTCTGGAGATTCCAGGAGAGTGCGCACCTGACGATTGCTCAGACGCAACGGGAAACGTAGCAGCGCAGACAGTTCGGCAGAGACTTCCTGAGGGGAGCGAGTCTCCTCCTCATAGCGCAGGCTTTCGAGGAAAGTATCCAACGTATCCAGTCGCTCTTCGAGTTGGGTTTCCAGACTCTCTGCAGTGCGCTCCACCAGGTTTTCAATTGCCCGTAGAACGTGCGCATGCTCGGCGTCAATGGCACGGCGGACGAGGTCGAGCACGCTCTCCCGGAAACTCTTCCCGGATCCGGCTAACTCCTCCAACAGAAGGCGGGAAGTATAAGACGGGAAGAGGCGTTCATCATATACCAGCGATGGTTGCACACCCTCCAGCCAGGCCAAAAGACGCCAGGGGCCTTCAGGGTCCTCCAGGGCCTCGGGAACGCGTCGCTCCACCTCCAGACGCAACATATCTCGAATATCTTCGCTCAAGTCCTCTTTAACAAAGACGCGATCCCGTTGAGCATAGATACGCTCACGCTGAGAGTTAAGCACGTCATCGTATTCAAGAAGATGTTTGCGGACATCAAAGTTGGCCCCCTCTACACGACGCTGCGATTGCTCCACAATGTTGCTGACGAGGCGGTTCTCCAGCGGCAGGGAATCATCCACTTGCAAACGCTGCATCAGGTTGCTGACCTGTTCCCCACCGAAGAGGCGCATCAAGTCGTCTTCCAGCGAGAGGAAGAAGCGCGAGGAGCCCGGATCGCCCTGGCGACCGGCGCGACCGCGCAACTGATTGTCAATGCGGCGAGCCTCGTGGCGTTCGGAACCGATGACATGCAGGCCACCCAGCGCCTTCACGCGCTCCATATCCTCGAAATATCCCAGGAAATACCGAATCTCAGATTCGTAGATGCCATAAGCCGAGGGGTCAGCCTCCAGAAGGATCTGACGTCGCTCCTCAAGGGGCATGTCATACGGATCGTCCACGCCGAGGCGACGCAGCACGCGATTGACGGCGGTCAGGACCTCCTCGGCCAGTTCACCACCGAGTTTGATGTCCACACCGCGACCGGCCATGTTCGTGGCGATGGTCACCGCGCCGAAGGCGCCGGCGCCGGCAATGATTTGACTCTCCTCGGCGTGTTTGCGGGCGTTGAGCACCTGATGCGGCACGCCGCCATCAATCACCTTCTTCAAGCGCGGCAGGTCTTCGGCGGAGAGGCCAAGCAGGTCCAGCAAAACGGAGAGGTTTTTCTCGTCTTGTAAACTGAGAGAGGCCCCCACAGAGCGCGCGAAGCGACGCAACTCTGCCGGGTTGACCTTTTCCAAAGGGACGTTGAAAGGCTGGAGTTCGGGAATCAGGCGTCCATCCTCCACCCGATTGTTCGCCTGCAGCCAGAAGTGGCGCAGAAGCATAATCTGCAACAGGCGGCGGATCGGTTCGGCGCGCAGACGGGCGGAGAGGCGCTCTGAGTTCTCCACCGATGTCGTGCCGACCAGAAGAGGACGACCGCGCACGTGGAAACGCACGATCTCGCGCATGATAGCGCGCAACTTGGCCTCCAGCGTGCGATAGATGACGTCGGGGTAATCTTTGCGCTTCCAGTATTCGGGTGGGGCGTCCGGCGGCGCGCCACGTCGCACATAATAGGTATATTCGTACCCCTCTTCGTCCCGCGCCTGGCGCGCCTCGAAGGGCGCGTTCGGCCCCATGGCCTGATATTCCAGGTTCGTGGGGATGGGAAGCACTTGCAAACCGTAGATCTGGTCGAACTCCTCCGCCTCGGTCAACGCCGTGCCGGTCATGCCCGCCAGTTTGCGATACATGCGGAAGTAGTTCTGCAAAGTAATCGTGGCGTAGGTGACATTCTCCGGTTCGATGCGCACTCCTTCTTTGGCTTCTACAGCCTGATGGAGGCCATCAGACCAGCGCCGACCGGGCATCAGGCGCCCGGTGAACTCGTCCACGATGATGACCTTGCCCCCTTGAACAAGATAGTGCTTGTTGCGGTGGAAAAGGAATTGTGCGCGCAGGGCCTGCTCCAGATACCCCATCAACCGCGCCTGCTCCGGCGTGATATCTTCGGGACGATCCGGGTCGAAGAGAGGCTGCCCCAGCAATTCCTCCACATGCGCCAGACCGATCTCGGTCAGGGTGACGGTGCGGTCCTTCTCATTAACTTCGTAGTCCTCTGGCCGCAGCCGCTTGACAATCTGCGCCATGCGCCCATACCATTCCAGGTCGCCCGAGGCGGGGCCGGAGATGATGAGCGGCGTGCGCGCCTCGTCAATCAGGACGTTATCCACCTCGTCAATAATGGCGTAGTGATGCCCGCGCTGGACCTTATCTTCCAGGCGCATGACCATGTTGTCGCGCAGGTAGTCGAAGCCGAATTCGGAGTTTGTGCCGTAGGTAATGTCGGCGCGATAGGCTTCCGCGCGCGGCACCATGCGCAGTTGGTGCTGGTCCTCATAGGGGGATTCACGTTCCGGGTCGTAGAGATACGCTTTCTTCCCGCCTTCTGTGGAGGCCGCCATTTGCAACACGCCGACCGAAAGGCCAAGCATGTGGAAGATCGGCCCCATCCAGCGCGCGTCGCGGCGCGCCAGGTAGTCGTTGACGGTGACCAGGTGGGCACCGCGTCCGGTCAGCGCGTTCAGGTAGAGCGGCAGCGTGGCGACAAGCGTCTTCCCCTCACCGGTTTTCATCTCGGCAATCTGACCGCGATGGAGAGTGATGCCGCCGATCAACTGCACGTCATAGTGACGCAAGCCAATCGTGCGTTTTGCTGCCTCGCGCACAGTGGCAAACGCGTGGGGCAGGATGTCATCCAACACATCCTGCTCGATTTCGAAACGCGCCTCGTCGTCCTCTACGCCTTCGGTCGCCTCGCGCAGGCGAGCGCGGAACTCGTCCGTTTTGGCACGCAGAGCATCATCGCTAAGAGCCTCGTATTGCGGCTCAAGCGCGTTGATCTCTTCGACCAACGCGCCCAGTTTCTCAATTTCGCGCTTGTGGGGGTCGCCCCCGAAAAGTTTGACAAAGCCTCGTAACATAGTTGATTAACCTTCGGGGGGTGATTATAGCACGATTGATGGAACGAACGCCCCGAGTCGGGAGAGAGTAGTACCATAGCATCTCCTCTCTGGCTTGACGAGGGTAGGGGGATGTGCTACCATCATCTCGGGTAATATCCAAACAGTAACGCTTTTGCTCAGGAGATCACCATGTCTCACATGTCATCCGGCTGGCGATACATCAGCGTAATCATCTTTGCCCTGGCGCTGGCAGCCTGCACCCGCTCCCTGGCGCCTTCCCCCCTCCCCACGCCTACGGTCGTTTCACCCGAAAGCCTGTTCGCAGAGGCCATGCCGACCACGATGGAAGATATCGGCGCGCTGGCCACACAGACGGCCTTGAGCGCGCTCACGTTGACACCCGCTTCTCCACCACCCACCCCAACGCCGCTCATCGAACCGACCGAGACGCCCCAGGGCGAGCAAACGGAAACTCCTGAGGCCGAGAGCACAACCTCGCCTGAACCTTTCATCACTCCAACCACACCGATCCCCACCCAAGAGACACCTACCGCAGGCATCGTCACGCCGACCCTGATTGCGGGTATTCCCACGACCTACACCCTGCAACAGGGAGAATGGCCCTACTGCATTGCCCGTCGCTTCAACGTCAATCCGGATGAACTCCTGCAACTCAACAACCTGACGCGCGAGCAAAGCAAAGCCCTCCTGCCGGGCCTCACACTCAAGATTCCCCAGACAGGAAACCCCTTCCCCGGTGATCGCTCCTGGCACGATCACCCGGACACCTTCACCGTAGGTGTCACATCCGATGCGGAAACGATTTACGGGGTCGCCTGCTACTATGGTGATATCGACCCCATGGAGATCGCCCGCGCCAACAACCTCACGCCCCCCTACACCTTGCCGGCCGGAAAAGTATTGCAAATTCCCTGAGAACCGAGCAAGATCCCTTTACGCCCAAGCGAAAGAGGGTACTCGCTTGGGCGTTTCTCCATATCTGAACGTAGGGAGCAACCATATGCCTTTTGAACTCCTCCAATCCGAGACGATTTACCGCGGGCGAGCCTTCACCATCCGCCGTGACCACCTGCGCACCCCGGACGGTCGCATCACGAAATACGACATCGTCGTCCATCACGGTTCTGTTGTCCTCATCCCCATTGATGAGGATGGCAACTTGCTCTTCGTGCGCCAGTATCGCCACGCCGCGAGGGAGGACTTACTCGAACTCCCCGCCGGAACGCTGGATGAGGGCGAGGAACCGGAGGCCTGTGCCCGCCGCGAGATCCGCGAAGAAACCGGCCTGGCCGCTGCCGAACTGACGTGCCTCGGCGGCTTTTACCTGGCTCCCGGCTACTCCACCGAATACATGACCGTCTACCTGGCGACCGGCTTGCATCCCGATCCACTCGAAGCAGACGCCGACGAGTTTCTACATCTGGAAGCCGTTCCCATCCCCGAAGCACTGAGAATGGCAGAAGATGGAACCATCCCAGATGCCAAATCGCTCGCCGCTTTATTCCTCGCCCGCCCTCATCTGGAACGCTTTTTGTAGCCCCTATCTGCAATACCACCATTTTTGTCCAAAATATGACAAGTCGCACTGAAAGTCAGGTCATCTATTACTATTCAAACCCCTCCTGTAAGCCTACACTATAAGGAGGGTAAAATCTGCTCCAATCGCCCTATAGGGGCGATTTTTTAAGAACCTGCCCGAAGGCGATGAGGGCATCTTGCACAAGTCGCATCGTTGGGCATGGAACACCATCATCTAATGGTACGAAGGTACCGTGGTAACAGAAGGAGCGAGTTATGCAACCAAAAATGATCACCATTGACGGCAATGAAGCCACTGCCTCGGTCGCCTATCGGCTGAACGAAGTCATTGCCATTTACCCCATCACCCCCTCTTCGCCGATGGGTGAATTCGCCGACGAATGGGCGGCGAAAAAGAAGCCCAACCTGTGGGGCACGGTCCCCACGGTCGTCGAAATGCAATCCGAAGGCGGAGCGGCCGGCGCCGTGCACGGCGCGTTGCAGGCCGGCGCGCTGACCACCACCTTCACCGCCTCGCAAGGCCTGCTCCTGATGATCCCCAATATGTACAAAATCGCCGGGGAACTGACCTCCGCCGTCTTCCACGTCGCCTCGCGCTCCGTGGCCGCGCAGGCCCTCTCCATTTTCGGCGACCACTCCGACGTCATGGCCACCCGCCAGACGGGCTTCGCTCTACTCTCCTCCGGCTCGGTGCAGGAAGCCCACGATTTCGCTGCCATCGCCCAGGCAGCCACGCTCAAATCACGCGTGCCCTTCCTGCACTTCTTCGATGGCTTCCGCACCTCCCATGAGATCAACAAAATCGTACCTCTGAGCGACGACGACTTGCGTGCCCTGATTGACGAAGAACTCATCCGCCAGCACCGCGCCCGCGCCCTCTCCCCCGACCACCCTTTCATCCGCGGCACCGCCCAAAACCCGGACGTGTTCTTCCAGGCCCGTGAGACGGTCAACCCCTACTACGCTGCCTGCCCGGGCATCGTCCAGGAAACGATGGACGCTTTCGCCAAATTGACCGGGCGCTCGTATCACCTCTTCGATTACTCCGGTCACCCCGAGGCCGAGCGCGTGCTCGTCCTGATGGGTTCCGGCGGCGAGACGGCGGAGGCCACGGTGAAACACCTGGCGAAGGCAGGCGAAAAAGTCGGCGCGATCCGCGTTCGCCTGTACCGTCCCTTCTCCGCCGAGCACTTCGTCGCCGCGCTGCCTGAAACGGTACGGGCTATCGCCGTCCTGGACCGCACGAAAGAGCCCGGGTCGGCGGGCGAACCGCTCTACCTGGACGTGGTCAATGCCCTCGTCGAGAACGGTCGGACGGATGTCACGGTCATCGGCGGGCGCTATGGCCTCTCGTCCAAAGAGTTCACGCCGGCCATGGTCAAGGGTGTCCTGGACGAACTGAAGAAAGCGAAACCCAAAAACCACTTCACCATCGGCATTTACGATGACGTCACCCACACCAGCCTGGAGTACGACCCGTCCTTCTCCATCGAGGACCCGGAGACGGTGCGCTGCGTCTTCTTCGGCCTCGGCTCGGACGGGACGGTGGGCGCGAACAAGAACTCGATCAAGATCATCGGCGAAGAGACCGACAACTACGCCCAGGGCTACTTCGTCTACGACTCGCGCAAGGCGGGCCAGATGACAACCTCGCACCTGCGCTTCGGCCCCAAGCCGATCCAGGCCCCCTACCTGATCGAGAAGGGTCAGGCCAACTTCGTCGCCTGTCACCAGTTCTCCTTCCTCGAGCGCTTCGATATGCTCAAATACGCCCGACCGGGCGCCGTCTTCCTGCTCAACAGCCTCTACGGTCCGGACGAGGTTTGGGACCACCTGCCGCGCGAAGTACAGGAAGACATCCTGGAGAAGAAACTCAAGTTCTACGTCATCAACGCCTATGACGTGGCCGAAAAGACCGGCATGGGACGGCGCATCAACACCATCATGCAGACCTGCTTCTTCGCCATCAGCGGCATCCTGCCGCGCGAGCAGGCCATCGCCGAAATCAAGAAAGCCATCCAGAAGACGTATGGAAAGCGCGGCGAAGCCGTGGTGCAAAAGAACTTCCAGGCCGTAGATATGGCGCTGGAGCATCTACACGAGGTGAACGTACCCGATAAGGTCACCAGCACCCTGCACCGCCGCCCGCCGGTACCGCCGGAGGCGCCCGAATTCGTGCGCAACGTCCTGGGCAAGATGATCGCCTTCAACGGGGATAGCGTCCCCGTAAGCGCCCTACCCGCCGATGGGACCTATCCCAGCGGCACCACGCAATGGGAGAAACGCAACCTGGCGCTCGAAATCCCCGTCTGGGAGCCCGATCTGTGCATCCAGTGCGGCAAGTGCGTCTTCGTCTGCCCGCATGCCGTCATCCGGCAGAAAGTCTACGACCCGGCCTTGCTAAAGGATGCACCGGCCACCTTCAAACACACGGACGCCAAATTCAAAGAGTTCCCCGGCATGGCCTACACCATCCAGGTCTCGCCGGAGGACTGCACCGGTTGTACCCTGTGCGTGGACGCCTGCCCGGCGAAAGATAAGAGTCAGGTCGGGCGCAAGGCGCTCAACATGGCTCCGCAACCGCCGCTGCGCAAGCAAGAGGCCGAGAACTGGGCGTTCTTCCTCTCTCTGCCCGATGTAGACCGCACGAAGGTCAAACCGAGCACGATCAAGAACTCCCAATTACTGCGACCGCTCTTTGAATTCTCCGGCGCTTGCGCCGGCTGCGGCGAGACACCCTACCTGAAACTGATCTCGCAACTCTTTGGCGACCGCGCCATCATCGCCAACGCCACCGGTTGCTCCAGCATCTACGGCGGCAACCTGCCCACCACCCCCTGGGCGGTCGATTCTCACGGTCGCGGTCCGGCCTGGTCCAACTCCCTCTTCGAAGATAACGCCGAATTCGGCCTGGGCATGCGCCTGACTCTGGACAAACAAAACGAGTACGCCCGCGAACTCCTGCAAGACGAGGCCATCCGCCGCATCATCGGCGATGACCTGGCACAGGCCCTCCTGGAGGCCGATCAAAGCGATGAGGCCGGAATCCAGGCACAGCGCGAGCGCGTTGCTCAGTTAAAGGAAAAACTGGCCGGAAAGGACGACCCCCGCGTCCGCGAGTTGCTCAGCGTGGCGGATAGCCTGGTGCGCAAGTCGGTCTGGATCGTCGGTGGAGACGGCTGGGCCTATGATATCGGCTACGGCGGACTGGATCATGTCCTGGCCTCTGGTCGCAATGTGAACGTCCTGGTCATGGATACCCAGGTCTACTCCAACACCGGTGGCCAGTCCTCGAAAGCCACCCCGCGCGCCGCGGTCGCTAAATTCTCCGCCAAAGGCAAAGACCTGCCGCGCAAGGACCTCGGCCTGATGGCCATGTCCTACGGCTACGTCTACGTGGCGCAGGTCGCCCTGGGGGCCAACGACGCCCACACCTTGAAAGCCTTCCTCGAAGCCGAAGCCTACGAGGGCCCCTCGCTCATCATCGCCTATAGTCACTGCATCGCGCACGGCTTTGATATGGCGCGCGGCCTGCAACAGCAAAAATTGGCCGTCCAATCCGGCGCCTGGCCGCTCTTCCGCTACAACCCGGCCCTGGCCGCCGAGGGCAAGAACCCCCTCATCATCGATTCCAAAGCCCCCACCATTCCCGTCTCCGAGTACGCCTATAACGAGACGCGCTTCAAGATGCTGGTGCAGACCGATGAACAGCGCGCCGAGCAACTCATCAAACTGGCGCAACAGGACGCCCAATCGCGCTGGAACCTGTACAAGCAGATGGCTTCAATTCGCTATAACGGACAGGGAGAGGCGTAACTCGCCTCTCCCTTTTTCTCAGGAGAAAAAGCATGGACCTTTCCACCACTTATCTCGGTCTAACCCTGAAGAACCCTCTGATCGCCTCGGCTTCCCCCCTTTCCCAAAAGGTGGAGACCGTCCAACGCCTGGAGGAGGCCGGCATCGCCGCCGTGGTGATGTACTCCCTGTTCGAGGAGCAGATCATCCATGAGAGCCTCGAACTGGACCACTACCTGACGCGCGGCACCGACTCCTTCGCCGAAGCCCTGACCTATCTGCCGGATAGCGGCGTCTACAGCCTCGCCCCCGACCGCTACCTGGAGCAGGTACGCGCTCTCAAAGCGGCAGTGGACATCCCCATCATCGGCAGCCTGAACGGCGTCTCCAAAGGTGGCTGGACGCGTTACGCCCGCCTGATCGAAGAAGCCGGAGCGGACGCCCTCGAACTGAACATCTACTACATCCCCACCGACCCGGACCTGAGCGGCGCCGAACTCGAAGAGGCCTATGTAGAACTGGTCGCCGAGGTCAAAGCCGCCATCGGCATCCCCCTGGCGGTCAAACTCAGCCCCTTCGTGACCGCCCTGCCCCACCTCGCCCGCCGCCTGGTCGAGGCCGGCGCGGACGCGCTCGTCCTGTTCAACCGCTTCTACCAGCCGGATTTCGACCTGGACGAACTGGAAATCGTCCCCCACCTGGAACTGAGCACATCCGCTGAAATGCTCCTGCCCCTGCGCTGGATTGCCATCCTCCACGGGCAAATCCAGGCCGACCTGGCCATCACCGGTGGCGTGCACAGCGGGAAGGACGTGCTCAAAGCGATGATGGCCGGCGCCCGAGTCGCCATGATGGCCTCCGAACTGCTACAGAACGGCATCCAGCGCGTCCCGGCGATCCTGGCCGAAATACAAAAGTGGATGCAGGAACACGAATACGAGTCCATCCGACAGATGCAGGGCAGCATGAGCCGTCAAGCCGTCGCAGAACCGGCAGCCTTCGAGCGCGCTAACTACATGAAAGTCTTGAACTCGTGGCGTGAACTTCCTTAGACCTGGCAATAAATAACAGCCCTGGAAACAGAAAACCCCTGTGTGCTTCCGCAGCAGGGGTTTTTGTACAAGAGAATAAAGGCAAGGGGCAGAGAAACATGCTCATGATGTGGGCGGGGGGCTGGACTTCTTATAGCGGTACACAATGCGCCCGCGCGTCAAATCGTAAGGCGACATTTCCACCTGCACTCTGTCGCCCAACAGAATACGAATATAGTACTTGCGCATCTTTCCCGAAAGATAAGCAAGCACCTCATGCCCATTATCCAGGCGGACGCGAAACTGCGTACCCGGAAGGGCTTCGGTCACAACCCCTTCGACCTTGATCTTCCCCTCCTCCTTAGCCATATTTAACTCCTACAGATGCCACGTGTCCTCAAAACGATTCCCTAGCGACGTCTCTTGGCCTGACGTCGTTTCAGGCGGCGAATCGCTTTCTTGCGTTCAATGCGACGCTGCTCACTCTTGGAGACAAACCAGCGTTTGCGCCTCACCGTGCTCAGCACGCCGCTCTTGACGACCTTCTTACGAAAACGCTTCAACAACTGTTCTTGCGATTCTCCGTTACGCAAAACCACTACGGTCAACCTGCTCACCTCCTTTCAAAAAGAGTATAGGCAACAAAAATCGGCTGGGCGCACAGACTCAGCCGAGGATACCCGAGAACCGAAACTGGCGAAAACAATACCTGACTAATCCGCTACACACTCCTCGACTGAAGTGTTTGTTAAAGAAAGGCCTCTTACCTTGCGGATAGTATTATACTACACAAGCAACAGCCTGAGAAGAGGATTTCGAGCCTGGCGCAGGGCTTTTCAATAACCGGATATTTGGAGAGCAGTTGCTCGCGGTTGCATCGCATGCCACCCGCGATCTCGATGCGAGATGACGACAACTGGCCGTCAAAACACATTCAAAAACGACAAACCGCCCATACGGGCGGTCAGCCAAAGTCCCTTGGCGATGACCTACTCTCCCAGGGGGTCGCCCCCCAAGTACCATCGGCGCTGACAGGCTTAACTTCCGGGTTCGGGATGTGACCGGGTGTACCCCTGTCGCTCCAATCACCAAGGGACTGATTCACCAGTCCATAACTGAATAGCAATTGACCCTTCTCCGAAGAGTACCAAGTTCTCCGCATCACGGGATCAGCCCTCGACCATTAGTACGGCTTAGCTAAACGCATTACTGCGCTTACACATGCCGCCTATATAGCAGGTAGTCTTCCTGCGGTCTTACTCCCTTAACGGGATGGGGGATCTAATCTTGGGGCGAGTTTCCCACTTAGATGCTTTCAGCGGTTATCTCTGCCAGACGTGGCTACCCAGCGATGCCGTTGGCACGACAACTGGCACACCAGAGGTCTGTCCACTCCGGTCCTCTCGTACTAGGAGCAGCTCCCCTCA
>RFJH01000142.1 GCA_003694975.1 Anaerolineae bacterium
ATCATCTGGAAGCACAAGATTCTCTGGATTTTCGGCATCCTGGCCGGCTGCGGGCGCGGCGGAGGTGGAGGGGGCGGCAACGTGGACTATTCGGGTGGCCCGGATAGAGGCGTTCCTCCTCGCATGATGCCCTTCTTCCGCGACCTGGGCCAATGGCTGGAACACAACACCTGGATCATCGCCGTCATCATTCTGGTCGTGATTGTGCTGACTTTGCTTGCCATATTCCTGCGCACCATCGGCCAGATCGGTATCATCCGGGGAGCCCATCAGGCCGACCGGGACATGGAAGCGCCTCTGTCGTTCGGCGCGTTGTTCAGTGGCTCCATGCCCTATTTCTGGCGTGTCTTCGGCCTCACGGTGTTGGTCGGCCTGGCGTTTGCGGTTCTCGTCATTCCAATGGTGCTCTTTGGCATCTTTACCGCAGGCGTTGGCTTCTTGTGCATCCTGCCGTTGTTGTGCCTGCTGATTCCCCTGGCCATCGTCGTCGGGGTGGTCTTGCAGCAGGCCATCATCGCCATCGTCGTGGAGGACCTTTCTCTCTTCGACGGCCTGCAACGCGGCTGGGAGGTGGTCAAGAGCAACCCCGGTCCCATCGCCTTGATGACCATCATCCTCTTCCTCATCGGCGCTGTAGGCGGCTTCATCCTGGCTGTGCCGGTGCTGGTGATCGCCTTGCCCGTTGCGCTGGTGTTCATTGCCGGTGAAGGTCATTCCTTGACCCCCCTGTGGATTGGCCTGGGGTTGCTGTGTCTCTACCTGCCCATCGCCCTGCTTTTGAACGGCGTTCTCACCTCGTATCTCGACTCCGCCTGGACACTCACCTATTTGCGTCTCACACACCCGCCGGAGGCGGATGAGGAAGCCCCGGTCGTCGCGCCGACGGATGCGTAAGTTCATCTCCATTTCCCTGCTCGCCCTGACTCTGTTGAGCCTGGGTTATGTCGCACATGCCCAGGGCGAGGCGTATGCCGCCATCGTCCACCTGGATGTGCAGGGATTCCCCACCGTCACCGCCCTCCTCGATGTCTACGATGGCGAGGGGCAATTCATCGCTGGTCTGACCCCCGCCGACGTAATCGTCCTGGAGGATGGGCAAGAACGCCCGGCAGACGACCTCACCGTCCTTTCGCCGGGACTGCAACTGGTTGTGGCGGTCAATCCCGGCCCGGCCATGGGGGTCCGCGACGAGCAGGCGGTGACACGCTTCGAGAAGGTGAAGAACGCTCTGCTGACCTGGGCCGGCTCTCTCCCCCAGGATGGGCGCGACGACCTCAGCCTGGTCACCACCGCCGGGCCGCTTCTGACGCACGATACTGCCGAGGCGTGGGCGACTCATTGGAGCGCCTACCAGCCCGATTTGACCACCGCGACCCCCGTTTTGCAGGCGCTGGCCTTCGCCCTCGATATCGCCGATGATCCCCCTCCACAACCCGGCATGAAGAAGGCCGTCCTCTTCGTCACGCCGACCGTTGACCGCGCGGCCCTGCCTCCTCTGGGCGCGCTGGTCACGCAGGCGCTGGAGAACGACGTGCGCGTCTACGTCTGGCTGGTGGATGCCGAGAACGCTTTCAGTGACACCAGCGCTACGGAATTGAAGTCGCTGGCTCTGCAAAGTGGAGGGGACTTCTTCGCCTTCTCCGGAAGCGAGACGTTGCCCGACCCGGAGACGTACTTTGCCCCTCTGCGCCAGACTTACCTTCTGACCTACACCTCGCGGCTGACTACCTCCGGAACGCACAACCTGAGTGTTCGCGTGCAGACTTCGGCAGGAGAACTCGTCGCTCCGGAGCAGGGGTTCACCTTAGACGTGCAGCCGCCGAACCCCATTATCGTCTTACCTCCGCCTCTGGCTCGTCAGCCCTCGCCCGATGACCCCTTTAACATCAAGTCACTCATGCCTACACAGCAGGACGTGGAGATGATTGTCGAGTTTCCCGATGGTCATCCGCGCCCCCTGGTGCGCACGGCACTGTATGTGGACGGCCAGTTGATGGATGAGAACACCGAGCCGCCTTTTGAGTGGTTCGTCTGGGATCTGAGCGCCTACACTCGCAGCGGAGAGCATGAACTGGTCGTCGAGGCGGAAGATAGCCTGGGGTTACGCAAGACCAGCATGGGAGTCCCGGTCACGGTGACGGTCGTTCTCCCCCCCGGTGGAACTCTGGCGACCCTGGCCCGCAATCGCTCGGCGATCACGTTGGGTGCCATCCTCCTTGCCGGCCTGGTGTTGTTTGCCGTGTTGTTCTTCGGCGGGCAGCGCCGAGAGGCTATCGCGGCGCGTCGGTTTCGCCGCAAAGCGTATGCCGATCCCCTGACGCAGCCTGTGGCCCCCCTCACCAGGGGCGAGCCAAAAGTGCAGCGCGCGCGCCGTCGTCTTCCCTGGGCGCGTGCAGCACGGCGACCGGAAGCCCCGGCCTATCTGGTACCTTTGAAGCCCAATGGTGAACCGCGCGAAAACGCTTCCATCCCTTTGCTGGAGCAGGAAATCACGTTTGGTACCGACCCTGTGCGCGCGACCCATGTCCTGGATGACCCTTCCATTTCATCGTTGCATGCACGCCTGCGCTGCACGGCGGAGGGCGATTTCATCCTGTCCGACCAGGGTTCGGTCGCCGGAACGTGGGTCAACTACGAACCGATCTCCCGGGAGGGGCGTTGCCTGTCCCACGGCGACCTGATTCACTTCGGAGGGCTGGCATACCGCTTCACCCTCCATCCGGCGCCGGAGGTTGCTCCTCCTCTGATCCTCCCCGACGAGGATGCCCTATGATCCGTACTGACCGCGCCCACTTGCACGTCGCCACCCGCACCCACCCCGGCGTGGCAGACCGGAACAACGAAGACCGCTACGCCGTGACCTCCTATCGCGTCAGCGCGGAGGACCCTACCCCGGTGGTCTTCGCCGTGCTGGCCGATGGCATCGGTGGTCATCGCGCCGGAGAGGTGGCTGCGGAGATGGCGGTCAACTACATCAGCCAGAAGGTCGCCGAAAGCGACACATCTCATCCCGTCCAGACGTTGCAGGAGGCCATCCAGACTGCCAGTCGCGCCATCGCGTCGCAATCGGCCTCGGTCGGCGCACAACGCGGCATGGGGGCGACATGCGCCTGCGTCTGGGTGATCGGGGAGCGACTCTATACGGCCTCCGTGGGCGATTCGCGTATCTACCTCCTGCGCGGGGAGGACATCCATCAACTGACCACAGACCACACCTGGGTACAGGAGGCGCTGGAGCGGGGCATCATCACACCGGAACAGGTGAAAGGCCACCCCAATCAGCACGTCATCCGGCGGTACCTCGGCTCCCCCGAACCGCCGGAAGTGGATTTCCGCCTTCGTCTGCAAGCGGACGAGGAGGATGCTCAGGCCCTGGCCAATCAAGGTCTGCCTCTCCTCCCCGGCGATACCCTCCTGCTATGCAGCGACGGCCTGACCGACCAGGTCAAAGCCCCCGAGATTGCCCGTATCGTGCAATCCTCTCCCACGCTGGACGCCGCCGCGCAGGCCCTCATCGACCTCGCCTGCGAGCGCGGAGGGCGCGATAACATCACCGTCGTCCTGCTTGGCGTACCGGCGCACACCCGTCCGCTGCCGTCGAAGACGAAGCCGAGCGCCTCCCGCCCCTGGCTCCCCTGGGTTGTCGGCGCCGTCCTTCTTGCCCTGGCGCTGGCCGTCCTGACGGCGGCCCTCGGATGGTATCTCCTTTCTACGAAAACCGGCGGAGGAGAAC
>RFJH01000143.1 GCA_003694975.1 Anaerolineae bacterium
CCCGAATCCTACCTTACGGAGGCGGAGGCGCTTTTCGAGCAAGGGAAACTACTTCAAGCGATTGACGTGTACAAAGAGGCCATCCGTGTGCGCCCGGACGACCCGACGATTCACGTCGCCCTGGCCCGCGTGCAGGTCTTTGCAGGGCAGTATGAGGATGCTCAGGTCAGCGCGGAGGATGCCTTGTTGCTCAATCCGAACAACTCGATGGCTCATGCCGTGCGCGCCTGGGCGCTGGATTTTCAAGGGAACTATCTGGAGGCCGAGGCGGCCATCAAGCGTGCTCTGGAACTTGATCCGAACAACGCCATGGCTCATGCCTATTACGCTGAAATCCTGGCCGATTCCTACATTTTCGGCACAGGCGCCTTCGATGCTCTGGAACGCGCGGCGGAGGAATCGCGCGTCGCTCTTGCGCTGGCTCCCAATGCCCTGGAATCTCATCGTGCCCGAGGGTATATCCTCGAGGTGACCGGCAACTACGAAGAGGCCATCCGCGAATACCAGGCGGCTATTGCCATTAATGAGAACATCGCCGATTTGCACCTCGCTCTGGGCCGGAATTACCGTGCCCTGGGCGTGTATGATAAGGCGGTAGAAGAGTTCACCCGCGCCAATGCCCTCAACCCCACCGACCCCACCCCTGACCTGCTCATTTCGCGCACCTACGCGACCATCGGCGAGTATGCCAAGGCTTCTCAGTATGCCGAGCAGGCCGTCAAGGACAATCCGACCGATCCCGTGCTGCACGGGAACTTGGGTGTGATGTATTATCATAATTTCCAGTGGGCGGAGGCGGTGCAAGAACTGGCCTACGTCGTCCACGGCGGTGTGACCGAGGACGGACAAACTGTCTCCCCCCTGGAATTAACCAACGATGTGCGCGTGGCAGAGTACTACTTTACCTATGGCCTGGTACTGGCACGCCTTAACCGCTGCGGTGAGGCCTTACCAGTCTTCCAGATGATCCTGGCGAAAATCCCCGGCAACGAGATCGCCGTCTTCAACGCGCAAGAAGGGATTCGCCTGTGCGAGGAGAATCTCACCATCACGCCCACGCCAACGCCTGTCCTGACTGCGACTCCGGCCTCCCCTACACCTGCCGAATGAACGTTGCCCCTCGACGACCACTTTTTCACCGTCGTTCGTCTCCGAACCTCTATCGTATGTTTCTGTGGGTTACGCTGATCCTGGCGTTCGTGTGGTTGATACGTCAGGTGGAGCAGGGGCGGATCAAGCCGTTGTTTCTCCCCACACCGACTCCCACGCGGACTGCCCGTTCCTATGCGATGGAGGGCGATACGCATTTCCTCGCCGGTAACCTGGATGCGGCCATTACGGCCTATCAGGAGGCCATCCGTGTGGACCCTGACAATGCCGAGGTGTGGGCCAAACTGGCGCGCATTCAGGCCTACTCCTCCTCTCTCCTGACCACCGATGCCCAAAAGCGACAGCGGTTGCAAGAAGCGCTGGAATCCATCAATCGCGCCGTCGAACTTGCTCCGGACGATAGCACCGTGCACGCCATACGGGCTTTTGTCCTGGATTGGAACGCCAATCCCATCCTGGTGGGGGAGGAGCAGGCCGCCGATTACCTGACCGAGGCGGAACAGGAAGCCGTGCGCGCCCTACAACTGGACAACCAGAATACCCTCGCCCTGGCCTTCTACGCCGAGATCCTGGTGGACCAGCAAAAGTGGACTCAGGCGGAACAGTACATCCAGCAGGCCGTTGAGCGCGACCCGACACTGATGGATGTGCACCGTGTCTATGCCTACGTCCTGGAATCGCTGGGGCAATACAACCTTGCCATTCAAGAGTACGATAAGGCCATTGCCATTGCCCCTAACCTGACGTTTCTCTACCTCCGTGCTGGGGCAAACTATCGCCGGCTGGCTTTTGAAGGTGTGGAACCGCAGCGTACCGCTCTCTACGAGAAATCGCTGGAGTATTTCGCCAAGGCCGCTCGTTTGAACGAACAATTGGGTATTGAGGACCCTTTGCCTTATCTCTCCATTGCCAAGACGTACTCGCAACAAGGGGAGTTCTTTATCGCTGCTCGCAATGTCCAGCGGGCGATTGAGATTGATCCTTCCAATCCTGACCTGTACGGCCAGTTGGGAATTATCTACTTCAAGTCGCGCAATTATGAGGGCTCCATCCCGGCGTTGAAGTGTGCCGTGCGCGGCTGTACGGCGGAGGAATCCTGTGAGGGACGCGGCGGCTGTGGCCCCAACGACGTCCCTGCGGAGGTTTCCGGTTTGCCACTTTCTCCTAATACAGTGGTCTATTACTACACTTATGGCTCGGTGCTCGCCGCGCTCAGTGTTCCCCAGCAAAATTATTGTCCCGAGGCAATGGAGATTTTTGCAGAGGTGAAGGCATCCTATAGCAATGATCGGGATATCATGGGCATTGTTCAGGCCGGTGAACAAATTTGCCGTTCCCTGGAGGAGGGGCAGTAACGCCAACGGCGAACTCGGCGGTAGAGGCAATTCCACTCGCTGGGATGTCGGGGGAATATCAGATTTTCGTTAGAATTTTTCTCAGCCCCTTGACGCTTGACCAAAAAGCGGGTATTCTACGTTAGCACTCGATAAACCTGAGTGCTAATTTCATGTCTTGATACCATATCCGATCAGGAGGTCACCTATGGCCATTTCCCTTAAACCGCTTGGCAATCGTCTTGTTGTCGAACCCATTGAGCAGGAGGAAGTGACTCCTGGCGGCATCGTCCTCCCGGAGACGGCGAAAGAAAAGCCGCAGCAGGGTAAGGTGCTGGCTGTGGGACCGGGTGAACGCAACGAGAAGGGCGAGCGCATCCCCATGGACGTCAAAGTCGGCGACAAGATTATTTACGCGAAGTACTCCGGCACGGAAGTGAAACTGGATGGCCAGAAATTGCTCATCCTGCGCGAGAGCGATGTGCTCGCTATCGTAGAAGGCAAGTAATCCCAATTAATTTCGGAGGAATGACATATGACTGCCAAACAACTCGTGTTCGCTGAGGACGCTCGTCGGCGTCTCAAAGACGGCATTGATATCCTGGCCAACGCTGTGGCGACCACTCTCGGCCCGAAAGGCCGCAACGTGGCGTTGGATCGCAAGTTCGGTTCGCCGACCATCACCCACGACGGCGTAACGGTGGCGAAGGAGATCGAACTGGAGGACCCCTTCGAGAACATGGGCGCTCAGTTGCTCAAAGAAGCGGCCACTAAGACAAACGACATCGCCGGTGATGGGACGACCACGTCCACAGTGCTGGCCCATGCCATTGTGACCGAGGGCTTGAAGAACCTGGCCGCCGGCTCCAACGCCATGCTTCTGAAGCGCGGTATTGAGAAAGCGGCCAAAGCCGTGGCAGAGAAGATCAGCGAACAGGCCGTTGAACTGACGACCAAAGAGGATATCGCCAACGTCGCCTCGATCTCTGCTCAGGATCGCGAGATCGGCGAATTGATTGCCGAGGTCATGGACAAGGTCGGTAAGGACGGCGTGATCACGGTCGAGGAGTCCAAGGGGCTCCAGTTTGAGACCGAATACGTGGAAGGTATGCAGTTTGACCGTGGCTACATTTCGCCGTATTTCATCACCGACCCTGAACGGATGGAAGCGGTCATTGAAGAGCCGTACATCCTGGTGCATGAGAAGAAAATCTCCGCTGCTCAGGATATCGTTCCTCTGCTGGAGAAACTGGTTCAGACCGGTAAGCGCGACCTGGTCATCATCGCCGAAGACGTAGACGGCGAAGCCCTGGCAACCCTGGTGCTGAACAAACTGCGTGGCATGCTCAACGTGCTGGCCGTCAAGGCGCCGGGCTTCGGTGACCGCCGCAAAGCGATGTTGCAGGATATCGCCATCCTGACCGGCGGCACGGTGATCTCCGAAGAGACGGGTCGCAAACTGGAAAGCGCGACCATTGCTGATCTCGGACGCGCGGAGAAAGTGGTTGCAGATAAGGAGAACACCACCATCGTCGGCGGCAAGGGCGATCCGGCCCAGATCAAAGGCCGCATCGAGCAGATTCGTGTTGAAATCGAGAAGAGCACCAGTGATTACGACCGCGAGAAACTGCAAGAACGCCTGGCGAAACTCTCCGGCGGTGTGGCGATCATCCGCGTTGGTGCAGCGACCGAGACCGAGTTGAAGGAAAAGAAACATCGCGTGGAGGATGCCCTCTCCGCGACTCGCGCTGCTGTGGAAGAAGGCATCGTTCCGGGCGGTGGTGTGGCACTGCTCAACGCCATTGAGGCCCTGGACGATGTGAAGGGCGAGAACGAGGATGAGCAGATCGGCATCAACATCGTCCGCCGAGCGCTCGAAGTGCCGATGCGCAAGATCGCGGAGAACGCGGGCAAAGATGGCTCGGTGATCATCGAAGAGGTGCGCCGCCAGCAGAAGGCCAAGAAGAACCCCAATGTTGGCTACGACGTCCTCAAAGAGGACTTCGTGGATATGATCAAGGGCGGTATCATTGACCCGGCCAAAGTCACGCGCGGCGCCCTGGAGAACGCGGCTTCCATTGCTGCCATGATCCTGACCACCGAGGCTTTGATCACCGATATACCTGAAAAGGAGAAGCCCTCCACGCCGCCCATGCCGGAGTACTAAACCGGCCATCTCCTGAGACCTTCAGAACCCCGTTTTCAACGCGAAAACGGGGTTCTGATTTTTTACCGGAAAACGGTATAATCGGGGCGATGTCTTCAAGGCCTGCATTTTCCCGGAAACTTTTCCCTCGCGCGCGAAGCGAGATCATTGCGACCTTTCGCCGTTGGGGATGGCATTGTATGCTTGTTGTGCTACCGCTGGTGCTCCTCTTGAGCGCCTGCACCCCCTCACGGACGGTGGCCACAGCGCAGACATCCACTGCAACGCCCTTTTTGCCGCTTTCGCCGACACCGGGCCCTCCTACGGCGACTCCTGAGCCTGTGATAGCGATGGTCAACGGCGAGGGGATACCTCTGGCCGAATATCAGGCGGAAGTGGAGCGTTATCTCTCTGCACAGTCGGCGTTGGGAGTGCAGGTTTCGGAAGAGGAGGCAAGGACGCGCGTCCTGGATGACCTGATCGCTCAGGTGCTCCTCGCCCAGGGAGCACGCGAACGCGGCTTTCAGGCCGATGACGCCCTGGTCCAGGAGCGAATCGAGAAACTGTCGGCGCAGGTTGGTGGTGCGGAGGCGTTGTCCGCCTGGCAGGCCGCGCACGGGTACACGCCGGAGGCGTTCACCGCTGCTCTGCGTCGGGCTATCGAGGCGGCCTGGATGCGGGATCAAATCCTGGCCGAAGTCCCCCTGACCACAGAACAGGTTCATGTGCGCCAGATTCTGCTCTATAATGAGGACGCGGCGCGGACCGTCCTGGAGCAATTGAACGCCGGTGCCGATTTTGACGAACTGGCTGCTCAGTATGACCCCCTCACGCGCGGCGACCTGGGATGGTTCCCGCGAGGCTATTTGCTTGAACCGGCCATCGAGGAGGCGGCCTTTTCCCTCCAGCCGGGACAGGTCAGTGAGATTATCGTCAGCCGGGTCGGCTATCATATCATCAAGGTCCTGGAGCGCGACCCACGGCGCCCGCTCTCGCCCGATGCCCTCCTGCGTCTGCAGGAACTCGCTCTGAGCCGGTGGGTGGAGCAGCGGCGACAGCAAAGCGAGATCGTCTTCGTATCACAGGATTAACTTGAGAACCGTTTGCACGCCAGTGATGGGAGAACCGTGATGACCGATTTCGACTTCGATGCCTCTATGGAAATGGAAGACGCGCCAACGGGGGATTTTCAGGAAGCCCCGAGGCGAAAACTCGTCCTTTGGGATGTTCTAACTGCCGTAACCCTTCTGTTGACAGTATGTCTGATCGGTTACTTTGCCATGGTTTTCTTCAACCCATATACGCCGCTGAACCCGCTGCGCCCTCCGACACCGATCACGCCGCTGGCGCTGCCGACCGCGACGTGGACCCCGTTACCCCTCGCTCCGACCTGGACCCCTACGGCGACCGTCCCTCCCACGCCGACCAACACGCCGCGCCCTACCTGGACGCCGTATAACTTGCCCTCCGGCATGGTCTTCTCCCCGACTCCTTCCCCGACGGCGACCCTCTCCCCTACGCCGACGGGGATGCCGTTCACCGTTTCCATTACGCCTATTGAAAGCACTATTATCCATCCGGATAGTGGATGCAACTGGCTGGGGGTCGGTGGAGAGGCTTCTGACCTGAACAACAGCCCGGTGCTCTATTTGATCGTCCGTCTTGGCGGCACTCTCGCCGGTGAAACGGTTGATCTGGCAACGGTGACCGGTATCGCTCCCGACTACGGTCGCGCCGGCTTCGAGTTCGTCCTGGCGGACCACCCCATCGCCTCGAACAAGACGCTCTGGATTCAACTCTTCGACCAGGCCGGTTTACCCCTCTCCAATCAGATTCGTTTCAGCACTTACGATGACTGCACCAAAAATCTGATCCTGATACGGTCTAAAAAGGTACGCTGATGAGCATTTACCTCAAGCGATATAAGACTTTGCATTGGTTCTTGGTGAGAATGGGTCAGGTCAACATGGGGCTGATTGTGTTGGCCCTGTTGCTATCTGCTTGCGCGCCTTTGCAGGGTGCCCAGGCTGCGGTGTATGTGGACTTGCAGCAAATGGAAGAACTTCCTTCGCCGCCCAACGATGATGTGCGTCCTCTGCGGGTAGCCATCGCCGCGGTGATCTCCCCTCAGGGCAGCGCCGAGAGTTATGCCCCCTTGCTCGATTATCTCAGCGAAAAACTGGGTCGCCCGGTGGAACGGGTGCAGCGTCGCACGTACGCCGAGGTCAATGAACTGGTGCGCATCGGTGAGGTGGACCTGGCATTCGTGTGCACCAGTTCGTATCTGGTGGGGGCGGAGCAATTCGGCATGAAGTTGCTTGCCGCGCCTCAGGTGCATGGTGAGACAACTTACCGCGCCAAATTGATCGTCCCTGCCTCCAGTCAGGCCGAATCCATTGTAGACCTGCGCGGCAAAGTGTTTGCCTTCACCGACCCGATTTCGTTCACCGGGCGTATGTACCCTGTGTATCTGATTCACCATGCCGGTTACGACCCGGATACCTTTTTCCGGCGCACGTTTTTCACCTACAGTCATGATAAGGCAATTTACGCCGTGGCCGACGGAGTCGCCGATGGCGCTTCGGTGGATGGTCTGGTGCTGGATTTTGCCATCAAGCGCGATCCCTCCCTGGCGGAGCGCGTGCGCGTGATTCACACCTCGCCGGCCTTTGGCATGCCGCCGGTAGTGGTCGGGCCGGCTATTCGTCCTCAGTTGTACGCCACGCTGCAGGAGATTCTGCTCACCATGCATCTGGATGAAAGCGGGCGGGCGGCTCTGCAGGCTTTGGATTACGATCGTTTTGTTTCGGTGGATGATGCGGACTATCAGAGTGCCAGGATGGTGGAAGAAGAGGTGCAA
>RFJH01000144.1 GCA_003694975.1 Anaerolineae bacterium
ACCCAGGCGTTGGGCGAGGGCGCAGTCGGTGCTGAGGCGTACAAGGCCCTGGGCGAGGGCGTCGGGGTCGTCGGCAGGGATGAGGAGAGCGTGTTCTCCGTGATGCAGCAGTTCCGGGATACCGCCCCGGTCGGTGGCCAGGATGGGCAGCCCGAGCGCGGCGGCTTCCAGCAGGGCGATAGGGGTGCCCTCGTAGCGCGAGGGCATGACGAAGATGTCGCTCGCTTTGAGTGCTGCAAGCACGGTCTGGCGTTCCCGGTAGCCGGCGAGGCGGACGCGCTTTTCCAGGCCGGCGCGTTGTATCTGTTTTCTCAGCGTTGCTTCGCTTTCGCCGCTGCCGATGATCAGGCAGGTCAGTTGAGGGACGCGGTCACCGATGCGATGCATGGCCTGAACGAGCACATCGTACCCCTTGACCGGCACCAGGCGCCCCACGGCGATGCAGACGGTAGAATCGGGAGGTAGGCCAAAGGTTTCGTATAGCCATTGTCTGGATGTAGAAATGGTCTCTGGCTCGATATCTACCGCGTTGTAAATCAGATCGATTTTCTTGCCGGAGATGCCGGCACGAATCAGCGCCCGCCGGTCCCGTTCCGAGACGACGATGTAACGACTGAGGCAGCGGTTAGTGAGTAGTTCGAGACGCAGGTACAGGCGACCTTTGAGCGAGAGGTTGTGCTCGCTGGCGTACCAACTGTTGAGTGTGGAGACCAGGGCGGTGCGCGTCTGGCAGGCGGCGAGACTTCCCCAGAATTTGGACTGGATGTTTTGGGTATCAAGTACCTGATATCCCTCCTCGCGGATGAGACGGATCAGGCGTGGCAGGATGCGCGGGTCGGCTTTGTGCGCGGCCAGAGTGTGGACGGGCAGACCTTGTTGGCGGGCGTGCCGCACCACCTCGCCGTTTTGCAGGCCTGCCAGGGCGATACTTCCCGGCGGTGATTTTTCTATTAGAGCGAGGACGCGTGAACTGGAACCGCCGTAGTGCCGGGAGAGATCAAGTATCAGTACGCGAGGGGATGTTGTAGACATATCAGCCGCGCGGCACGCGTTCCCAAAGGGGCGTTTGTTTCCCCCGAACGAATTGTATGAACCCTCGCAAAGAGGCCAGGTTGCTGTTGACCAGGAAGGTGGGCAGGTAAAGCAGGCGCACAAGGGGGTGGCGGCCTTTGCGCTCGAAGCGACTCCCGAGCCATGCCAGGAGGTAGAAGACGCTTTGCAAAGCGAGGAAAATTTCTCCGTAGGGTTTTCCCAGGTAAAAGAGTGACCCTCGCACCCCCGGATGGCGCGCGAACAGGACGAAAACGTTGGAGAGTGCTGCGCCAATCATGGCGAATGGTAACAGCAGGCGCAGGAACTTGTGTGAGAAGATTTGCCAGACCAGGAGAGGGTGTTTGGTGGGGAGCCAGTGACGCAGATGGGCGAAGGCCTGGTAGCGCCCGGCGTTGATGCGCGTGCGGCGCGTCACCTCGTCCCTGGCACTGGCCGAGACGCGTTCGACCGAGCGCGCCTCGGGCGCATAGACAAGGCGATATCCCTGGCGGATAACTTGCATGGCAATGTAGAAGTCGTCATTGATGATATGTGTCGGTGGAGGAGAGAAGGCTTCTTTGCGTATGGCCAGAATTTCCCCACATACGCCGGTGCAATTTCCCAGGCGGCTTTCCTGCTCCTTAAGAAAGGATTCGTATTTCCAGTACAACCCCTCTGAGGTACCCAGGGCGCTACCGGTCTTTTCGATGGTCTTGGCCCCGCTCACGGCGCCGACGCGCGGGTCGCCGAACGGGGTGATAAGTTGGCGGAGCGCTTCGGGGTGGTAGAAGTTGTTGGCATCTGAAAAGACAACTATCTCACCGCGCGCGTGGGGGATGGCGCGGTTGATGGCAGCCATCTTGCCGCGGCGCTGAGGATGGTGGAGCAGGTCAACACCTTGGTCGGCGTACCTCTTGACAATCTCCGGTGTTTGGTCGTCGGACCCATCGGTAACCACCAGGATTTGCAGGCGTTCTTTGGGGTAATCCAGGGCGAGGGCATTCTGGATTTTCGCTTCGATGACGCTTTCCTCGTTGTACGCGGCGATAAGGAGGGTAACGTTGGGAAGATGAGGCAGGGGAGGTGTTGTCTTTTGTGGGTGTAGATGGGCCAGGACAGTGACGAGCAAGGGGTAGCCAAAATAGGTGTATACGATACACCCCACGGAGAGCCAGAACAGCACGGCGGAGATTGTCAGGAGGTTGGACGTCATATTGGTTTCAATATTGTGTTACAATATTTTACTTTAGGGAAGGTATATTGCCCCTTATATAGAATGGAGCATCTGGTATGGAACTTCGCTTTTATTTTACGATAATCCGCCGTGGCTGGTGGTTGATACTGATCTCGATTCTGGTGGCCGTAAACGCTTCGCTGGTGTACTCGTATTATATCACCACGCCTATGTACGAGGCGGTGGCGCGTTTTATTGTCAGCCCGAATATCGAGAACATTGAGGGTCGGGATCTGGTTAACAGCATCGAGGCCCTGGACAAGCGTTCCATTATCTCGACCTATGCCGAGGTCCTCAACAGTCGTCAGATTATCGAGGACACGTTTGCACTCCTGGGCGGGGACGCGGAGACCTATCAGGCCTATACGACCTCTGTGACCGTATTGCCCGATGCGAATATCCTGCGCTTTAGTGTGCGGGGGCCGGACCCTGAGGTTGCTGCCATGCTGGCGAATAGCATTGGGCAGAATGCGATTGATTTCATTCGTCGCCTGTATGTGGTGTACGACATCGACTTTCTTGATAAGGCGGTGCCCCCGACGGAACCTTACCAGCCTCGTCCTTTGCAAAACGCCACGCTGGCGTTGCTTTTCGGCGCTGTGGTTGGTGTGGGGCTTGCGATTTTCCGTGAGCAACTCGCCAGCACGGTAGATCAATTGCGCCAGCGCAAGATGTTTGACCCCGAGTCACACGCTTATACGCGCCTTTATTTCGAGCGTCAGGTGCGCGAGGAATTCGCCCGGCAACCGGAAGCCGTGTTTACGTTAGGGTTGATTCACCTGAATGGCCTTCAGGAGATTTTCGATTCGCTTCCACAGG
>RFJH01000145.1 GCA_003694975.1 Anaerolineae bacterium
CCTGCCAGTATCGAACCCTCACTTTGTGTAAGTACTTGCGACGTTCATCTACTGTCATGGGATCTGTTTCGGCCATCTCGTTCACTCCGGTAACATTTTCTTTTGAGTGAACGATCTTACTTCGGTAACATTTTATTTGATAGAACGCGTTGACTTGACGCATTTGCCCAGGGCAGGTACAATCAGCGCAGTTAACAACGCCATAGCGGAGAAATAGCGGCTGAGCCCTGCCCGCGTGGCAGGGTGACGAGGTGGAGGTTCCTCCCCGCGAGGGGAGCGCTAACGGCCTGCGCGGCAGGCCGGAAAATCGGATCGATCAGCGGATGCCTCCGGAGCCCGGTCACAGGCTCCTTTCTCCCTTCCGAAGAAGCGTCTGACCGAAAACCATCCGGTAACGGGTGGGACAAGGCAGGCGCAGTGACACAGGCGCACTCAGAGCGCCTGTCCGTGCATAGGAAGGGCGTCTTTGTTTAAGCACGCCCCGGCGTGCTTTTTTTGTTATCGGGAGACTATCGTGTCCGATGACTGTGTTTGCACCGGCGATATCGGCTTTGCTCTGAACCGCGAGGATCAACCGGTCACCGCGCGGGGGTGTCGCCTCTCCCCCACCGGAAGCCGGAATATTTTTTGTGGAGGTTGCTATGACCCAGAATGACCTTTTAGCCCGTGTCCGTGAGGACAACATCAAATTCATATCGCTTCAATTCACCGATGTCACAGGGGCAGTGAAATCGGTGGACATGCCGGTTAACCGGTTGGAAGTGGCTCTGGATGAGGGGGTGTGGTTTGATGGTTCATCGGTGGAGGGGTTCGCGCGCATCCAGGAGAGCGACATGCGCCTGGTGATTGACCCCGATACCTATGCCGTCTTGCCCTGGACACCGGAGGAGCGCCGACGGGCGCGCGTCTTTTGCGATATCTACATGCCCGATGGCAGGCCGTTCGAGGGCGATCCGCGCGGCACACTCAAGCGAATGCTGGCAAAGATCGCCGAACGCGGCTGGGTATATAACGTTGGCCCTGAGCCGGAGTTCTTCCTCTTCAGGCGGAACGGCGAGCGCACTCACCCCGTGCCACACGATGTGGGTAGTTACTTCGATTTTTCTGCCGATGATGAGGCAGTACGTGTGCGCACAGAGTTGATGGATGCTCTCAACAGCATGGGGCTGGAGGTGGAGGTTGGACATCACGAAGTGGCGCTGGGACAGCATGAAATTGACTTTCGCTTCGCGGATGCGTTGCGCACGGCGGATAATGTGCTCACCCTGAAGTACACGGTCAAGGCGATTGCAGCCCAGCACGGTTTGATCGCCTCATTTATGCCCAAGCCTGTCTTTGGCATCAACGGTTCGGGAATGCACTGCCATCAGTCGCTATTCGATGCTCAAGGGAACAATCTTTTCTTCGACCCCGATGACGAGTACAAACTCTCTCGTATCGCCTATGGTTTCATCGCGGGGCAATTGGCGCACGCGCGGGCGATGGCTGCCGTGGTCGCACCGACGGTGAATTCCTACAAACGGTTGGTGCCCGGTTATGAAGCGCCGGTTTATATTTGCTGGGCGCAGATCAACCGCTCGGCGTTGATCCGTATCCCCCGTTACACCGAGGGACGTCACAAGTCCACACGTGCCGAACTGCGCTTCCCGGACCCATCTTCTAACCCTTATCTGGCGTTCACGGTCATGCTGGCCGCCGCCCTGGATGGCATTGACAGAGGGCTGACGCCTCCACCACCTCTCAACAACGTGAACATCTATCACCTGACCGAAGAGGAACGCGAGACGATGCACATTGCCGAACTCCCCGGCTCTCTGACCGAGGCGCTGCGCGAATTGGAAGGGGATGAGGTTCTCAAAGATGCACTTGGTGCGACGACGTACGAAGCGTTCCGGCGCGCCAAATGGGCGGAGGTGGAAGAGTATCGTATGAAAGTGACCGATTGGGAAGTGGAGCGTTACCTGGAAGTGGCGTGAGAGAACAGCGGTGGCGAGGGCGGGTGAGCGCCTTCATTGCCGCCTGCCCTCGCCAGGGCTAGGCCGCTGTCGTTTCCTCAACCGGCGTGACGTAGATGAGCGGCAGGCTGACCAGGGTGATGCCGTATTTCAAGAGCAGGTTGAAGACGAAAATCTGCCATATCACGCCCCAGGGCAGTGTCCAGCCGAAGGCGCCCACGGCGAAGATGATGTTGTCCACCGGTACGCTGACACTGTTGCTGACCAGGACGCGCGCCCATTGGTAACGGCGCGTGATCCGCGTCACCCACCAGTGGTAGATTTCAGTGTCGGTCAGTTCGCTGAAGACCTCGGCCACGATGGAGGCGATCACGATGCGCCAGACGGGGGAGAGGATGGCGGCGAATTCTTTCCCCAGTCCCCAGGAGGGGTCGCTGGGCACGCTGGCGACCCACATCAGGTAGGCGGCCATGAGCAGGTTGATGACCCCGGCGCTGACGATGAGCACCTGAGCGTTGCGCTTCCCCACCACTTTGTGCACCACGTCTCGCAGGGTGAAGGTGATGGGGTAGATGAAGGTGCCCATGTCTACGGCCAGGCCGGCGACGATACCGATTTTCAAACTGGCGATATCCGAAAGCATCTGGGCGGCGATGTAGGCCGCCACGACCAGCACGGCGACGGTAGGGACGGCGGAGGGTAGGGCTTTGCCTCGTCCCTCCGCCCGGGCGCGCCGTTGCGCGCCGGCAATTTCAAGGGTGGTTTCTTTCATGATTACGCTCCTATGTTTTGGTAAGGCGGGAACTGCGACCGCCGGAGGTGTTTTATTTTCGCGCCAAGCGGAGAGCGCGAACGGGGTGAGTGCTCAATGTAGCGCAAGGCTTCACCTTGCGAACAAGCCGGAGGCTTGTCCCTCTACCGCGCTTCGACTACGCGCCCTACGGGCGCTCCGCTCAGCGCGAATCATCGCGTCGAGCGACGTGTCGGGTAATGAACCGCGCTCTCCGAGTGGCCGCGAAGCGGCTGTACCGAGGAGCACCCCTCGATACGAACCTGGGGTGCTATTCGGGGCGTGAGCGCCTCGGCTGTGCTCGCTCCGCCCAGCGAGGGGACGGGATGAATCCCATCCCATAACCCGCCCAGGTGTTAAAAGCGGCCCGGAGGGGCATTGAGGGGCTCAGTACGCCTATCCTCGCACCGCGCCCTTCGCTTCACTCGAGGCGCGCTCGATCAGCCGACAGAAGGCACACAGGCCCGGTGCCGAGGTCAACTGACCGCAGCGAGGGCAGGCGTCCAGCGCTTGTTGCACATCCTCTTGGGGGGCGAAGAGACCTTCCTCCTTCGCTCGCAGGAAGGAGAGGTAGAACGACAACTTGGCTCCAGGGCGCTTCGCCTCCAGTTGATTGAGCATCTCTTTGTAGTAAATCGAGGTCGCGCCGATGGCGAAAGGACATTCGTCATAGATGTACTGAATGCCGCGCAGCAGGGCGTAGGCGGCCATCTCGCGCTCGTAGAAACGGCACAGCGGCTTGACCTTGCGCGCCAGGCCGGGCGATTCGGGGAGCACTGGCCCCTGTCGCAGAAGATATTCCACCTGCCAGTTCAGTGTGTTGCCGAAGAGGACGGCGGCCTCATCATCCAGGTTGTGGCCGGTCGCCAGGACGTCATAGCCCAGGTCACGGGCGATGCGGTTCATCTCGTGACGTTTGACCAGGCCGCAGACGGAGCAGGGCTTTCCTTTGCCGCGACGGTCGCTTCGGGCGAGTTCCGGGATCGAAGCGCCGTACTCCCGCGCGATGTCCACGATGTGAAGCGTCAGACCGCGCGCTTCGGCGAAGGCCTCGCACAGGCGTTGGGACTCGGCGGAGTAGGCGATGCCCTCGTCGATGCCCAGGGCGATGTAGAGACCGTCTGCCTGGTAGCCGAGCCGCCACAGGATGTCCCACAAGGAAAGCGAGTCCTTGCCGCCCGAGACGGCGACCAGGACGCGCTCCTGGGGGGTGAACATGCGGTACTTCTTGATGAAGCGCGCCGTCTGTTCGGGCAGCCACTCCAGGTAGTGTTCTTTGCACAGCGCCAGTTTGTGATGGCGCATGTTGATGGCGGCTTTCTGACCGCACTTGCGACATTTCATCGGCCACCTGAGATGACGGCAATGAGTTTGATGACATCGCCCTCTTTGAGCACTTCGTCTTCGGTAATCATCTCGCCTTCGCGAGTGGCGATGACCGATTCGGGCAGGATGCCGACTTTCTTCAAGGCTTTCAAGAGGGTGATGCCCGCTTCGACTTCGTATTCCTTATCTCGCAGGATGAGTTTGACCATAGCAATTGACGGGTTATCCGGCGAATTTACGCAGGATGTATTCCAGGACGGGGCGGTCAATCCAGCCCGCGTCGGGGTCGGAGCGCTCTTCGAAGTTCTCGTTGCCCAGGAAGGCGCGCAGCGCGGCGCGCGTGGTCTCGTCGTACTCTCCGGTGACCGGGCTGTAGTAGCCCAGGCCGTCCATGATGGTTTGTAGTTTCTTGAGGAGGTCTGTTTCGCCTTTCAGATGGACGCGTTCGCTCTCGGGGCTTTTGCCGAAGTAGAGGTGGTGTAATTCGAGCAGTTCGCCCAATTGTGGAAGGGGATCAATGTGATTGTCCACGCGGTAGTCAATCCAGCGGTCGTTGAAGCCACCGTAGCCGCCTTTTGGCTTGACGACATAGATGGCCGCGCTTTGCTTGCCGCGTCGGTCGCCGCCGGCACGGTCGCCTGCCAGGAGGGCGGCGAAGAGGCGGCTGGGGAGATCGCCTTCGGTGTGGAGGAAGGCATCTTCCATGGCTTCGACCACATTTGCGCCGACCAGGATGTTGCCCTGGATGGCGTATCCGGGGCCGGTGCGCCCGCCGGCCCACTCGTGGCACTCTTTGCCCGTGAAGGTGGCGGCGCGCCCTTGCGCATCGACCAGGCCGACCTGACGCAGTTCGCGTTCGGGGTCTTCGGCGAGGAGGCGCTCCAGGGTCTCTTCGGCGGAGAGACCCTGCGCCATCATCTCCAGGCCGCGCGGGCCGAAGGAGGTGTTGGCGTAGGATTGGGTCGCCACGGCGCCGACTCCGGCCTGTGCCCAGGGCACGACCGCGCCGACGGCGGGGAACTTCGAGGCCACGGCGACCCCCCAGGCCTGCTCTTCCAGGTCACAGGCGACGATGGAGAATGTCGAGAGTTGGTACATGGCATCTCCTGAGGACGCGCAACGGAGGGCAAAGCCCCCCGCTGCGGATGTCTTTTGAGATTGGGGAAGATGAGGATTACGCTTCTTGTTTCTCCGGCGCTTGCAGCACCTGATCGACCAGGCCGTACTTGACGGCGGCTTCTGCATCCAGGTAGAAATCGCGGTCGGTATCGCGCTCGATGGTCTCTAACGGCTGGCCGGTATGCTTGGAGAGAATCTGGTTCAGGCGTTCTTTGAGATGCAGGATCTGCCGCGCCTGGATCTCGATATCCGTCGCCTGGCCGGAGACGCCGCCCAGTGGCTGGTGCATGTGGATCGTGGCATGGGGGAGGGCGTAGCGTCGGCCTCGCGTCCCGGCGGCCAGCAAGACGGTGCCGAAGGATGCGGTCACGCCGACGGCGACGGTGCTGATGGGGTTGGTGAGCATCTGCATCGTGTCGTAGATGGCCAGGCCGGCGTAAATCTGTCCGCCGGGGGAGTTGATGTACATCTGGATTTCTTTTTCGGGGTCTTCGTGGTTCAGGTAGAGCAACTGGGCGATGATGAGATTGGCGATCTGGTCGTCAATCGGTGTGCCCAGGAAGACGATACGCTCCTTGAGCAACAAGGAGTAGATGTCAAAGGCGCGCTCACCACGCCCGGTCGTTTCAATGACCATGGGGATCACGGAACGAAAATTGGGGATACTCATGCTTTCTCCTGTTCTTTCCCAGAGGTAGTTTTCTTTTGGCTACTCTTGCCTTTCGCACTCTTTGGCGAAGCGGCTTTCTTTTTGCTCTTCTTGGGGGCGGGCTTTTTCTCCTCGCTGGCTTCTTCTTCGCCCGTGCCTGCTTTGGTCTGCTCTTCATCCACCTCGCCGCTGGCAATTTGCCGGACGCGTTTCAAGGTGTGATGGAGCAGCAATTGGCTGGCCGTTTGAGTTATGATGGCGTTGCTAAATTCCTGGCGTGCTTTGCGGCCACCGCGGGCAATGCTTTGCAGGTCTACGTTGGGGTCCTCCTGGAGGGCATTGAGGGTTTGTTGGACGGCCTGCTCCAGTTCCGCAGGAGTCACCTGGATGTTCTCGGCACGTGCCAGGGTCTCCAGGAGCAAACCTTCTTCCAGGCGTTGGATGGCGGCGGGTTTCACTTCTTCTTCCAGGAAGGTCTTTTCGTCCATTTCGCGCATCTTGAGGTACGTTTCCAATTCCATGTTCTGCGCGGCAAGACGCTCCCTGATATCCTCCATCATATGTTCCATCTCATGTTCGACGAGTTGAGGAGGATACTTGATGGTCGCGCCGGCTTTGATTTTCTCCAGGGCTATGGAGGTGTACTCGTCGTCGTAACGGGCACGGGCCTCGTTCTCCAGGTTGGTGCGCACGCGCTGACGCAGGTCATCCAGGTTCTCCGCGCCGATCATGCGGGCGAACTCATCATCCAGGGGTGGCGTTTCCACGCCGCGCACGGCCTTGACCTTGATGGCGATGCGCACTTTCTGGCCGCGCAATTCCTCGGCGGAGTGGTCTTTGGGGTATGTATATGAAAGGGTCTTTTCTTCCTCCGGTTTCAGGCCAATCAGTTGACGGGCGAAGCCCTTGAACGGCCACTCGTCTTCCTTTTCCTTTTCTTCCGGCGCCACATAGACGGCGAAGTTGTCGTTCTCGGCGATTAACGCCTCTTCACCTTCTTTCGTTTTCGCCTTTTCAACCTGTATCGAGAGCAGGACGAAGTCGCCTTCCTGGATGGGGCGTTCAACCGTCTTCGTCGTGGCGTACATGCGCCGCAGGTCCTCGAGCGATTTTTCGACCTCCTCATCTCCGGGCGCGCGATAGTCATACGGCACGCGGACGGCGCGGTAGTCGCCGAGGTCCACTTCCGGCTCAAGGGGGACGGTGAAGATGAAGCGCGGTGGGTCCACACTTTCTACGGATTCGAGGATACCCGGCGCCCCCGGCTTGATCTCGGCCTCGTCCAGCACCTTGGGGTAGATTTCATCAACCAGCATGTCCAGTGCTTCTTCCAGGACAGCCTCTTCTCCAAAGTGTCGTACCACGACTTCGTATGGCGCTTTGCCGGGGCGGAAGCCCGGAATCTTGGCCTGCCGTGAGAGTTTGCGTGCCGCTCGACGTTTGCTGGCTTCTAATTGCTTGCTTTCTACCTCGACAGTCAGTTTTATTTGATGGTTGTCTAGAGGTTGTTTTTCGATTTTCAACAGATTCCCTCGAATGTGGTATCAGTGGGGAAGGCGGGACTTGAACCCGCACGCCCGAAGGCACTTGATCCTAAGTCAAGCCCGTCTGCCAGTTCCGGCACTTCCCCGAGGTCGAAGGGATTATAAGCCAGAGGGGAAAGGGCGTCAATGAAGTGATGTGCGAA
>RFJH01000146.1 GCA_003694975.1 Anaerolineae bacterium
ACTGACAAGCAGTTGTCCCCCCTCTCATCTCCGTTTATCTCCGTTCATCTCTGTTCATCTCCGGTTCCTCTCACAGGAACCGTTTCACCACCACCGCCGCGCCGGGCAGGGCGGAGCGGTCGCCCAGTTTCATCGCCGCGGGCGCAGGGCCGGCCTTCTCCGGCGCGGACTGGTAGATGAAGATCGGCGTGCCCTCGGAAGCGTGCTTCAACTCCACGAACGCCTGACCGGTGAGATAGCCCTCGCTATCAATGGCGCACGAAGTCACCCAGCCGATGACGCGACCGCGCTTATCCAGCACGGGGTCGCCGTTGTGCGCCATGCGCACGCCCTTCTCCGTGAAGCGGAAACGCACCACCACGCCCTTGCGTTCTTTCTCGCGCGCCAGGAAGGCCTCGCGCCCGATGAACCAGGGCTTATACGTCTTGACGTAGGCCCCGAATCCCGCCTCGCCCACGCCCAGATCGGGATGACCGCGCTTGCCGGAGCCATCGCCCATTTCGTGACCGTAGAGCGGCAACCCGGCCTCCGTGCGCAGCGAATCGCGCGCCCCCAGGCCGACGGGCTTCAGGCCGAAAGGCTCGCCCACCTTCAAAAGCGCCTTCCACAGGTCCACCGCCTGTTCTGGATGGACGAACAACTCGAAGGCCATCTTCTCGCCCGTGTACCCCGTCCGGGAGACGATCAAGGGAAACCCTCCCACCACGGCATCGCACAACTGCGTGCGCTTCAGGGCGAGGATGCGGGCGCGGGTCTCGTCGTCCACGCCCAGCGCCAGGAGGATGTCGCGGCTGCGCGGCCCTTGCAGAGCGAGGTCCACGCGCATGTCGTCGCCCGCCTTCGGGTCGCGCAGGTTGCGGATGGTCACCTCGTAGCCGTAGGCGCGCGCCCACGGTCGGGCGTTGTCCACGCGCACCGTCCCGTCGCGCACCGCCTCGAACCAGGCGCGGTCCTTGTCATCGTTCGCCGCGTTGACCACCACCAGATACCGGTCCCACGCCCGCCGATAGACGAGCGTATCGTCAATCACCTCGCCGTCGGGGGTCAGGAAGTGCGTATAGAGGCTCTCGCCGGGCTTCAGGCCGCCGCAATCGTTGGCGCAGATGGCATCCAGGAACGCGGCCGCGTCCCGCCCCTCGAACTGATAGACGCCCATATGCGCCACGTCGAAGAGTCCCGCCGCCTGGCGCGTGGCGAGATGCTCCTCCTTGACCGAGGTATACCAGACCGGCATCTCCCAACCGGCGAAGGGGATGAGTTTCGCGCCCATCTCTTTATGAACCTCGTAAAGCGGCGTGCGGCGCAGGGACGCGTTTTCGCCCTCTTCGGCCTCTTCCCAGCGAAAGGCGGGCAGCGCCTCGCCCGTGACCTCAGCATTCATCCCGATAAACCAGGGCTTTTTCTCCCCCGAACATTCTCCCGCGCACTCCGCCCGGACGGGTTCGGCCTCCGATTCGCGCACCACCACCGGGCCGGGGATGCGCATCGCGCTGTAATCCGGCGCGCCGTCGAGGCGAAGCGAGACATACCCATCCGAGAGATCGCGCAGCCAGGTGACCGTGGCCGCGGCCTGCTTCGCGGGCAGGGAGAGGCGGTAGTGGTCCCAGGTCACGCAGGTCAGCGCGCCTTCCACGTGGCCTTCGGGCGTCTCCAGGCAGACCGCCGTGCTCTCGCCCTCTTTGAGCGCCGAGAGGTCCGCGCAGGTGACGTAATCCAACATCTGGCGCACGCGGGCGCCTTCGAGATCGTAGGCCACCAGGCCGTCCTTCTCGTTTTGGATGGGGTCGTCAATGTAATAGAAGTGGGGGTAACCATGCCACTCCTGCGGCTCGAAATCCGCGCCCGCTTTCTCCGCCAGTTCGCGCACGCGCAGGCGCGCCTGATTGAGCACCTTGAAATCCACCTTCGCGCGGCGCTGACGCCCCTTGCGCGGCGTATCCACGAAGTGGGGCGCGGCGGCGAGCAGGAGGTCGGCGATGATATCCGCCAGTTGACGGGACATGCTCTCATCGAAGCCGCGCTGCGTGATCCAGGGCGTGCCCATGCGAATACCGGAGGGGTCGCGCGCGTCGCGGTCGCCGGGGATGGTGTTGCGGTTGACGACGATGCCGGCCACGTCCAGGATGCGCGCCGCCTGGTCGCCGCTCAGGGTGGCGCCGTCGGGGCCTTTGATCGAGGTCACGTCCACGTTGAGCATGTGGCAATTCGTCCCGCCGAAGGGGATGCGAAAGCCGCGTTTGGCGAGTTGATCGGCCATCGCCACGGCGTTCTTCACCGTCTGTTCCTGCAACTTGCGGAACTGCTCCGTGCGCGCCAGTTTGAAGGTCAGCGCCAGGGCTGCGAAGACGTTGACATGCGGCCCACCCTGCTCGCCCGGGAAGACGGCGCGATCAATCTTGCGCGCGATGGCGCGGTCGGTGGTCAGGATGATCGCGCCGCGCGGCCCGTCGAGGGTTTTGTGGGTGGTGGTGGTGACCACGTGCGCGATGCCAATCGGCGAGGGGACGACGCCCGCCGCCACCAGGCCGCCGATGTGAGAGATATCGGCCAGGAAGTAGGCGCCCACCTCGTCGGCGATGGCGCGGAATTTCTCCCAATCCGGCACCCACGAGTAAGAAGAGTATCCGGCGATGATCAGTTTCGGGCGATGCTCCAGCGCCAGGGCGCGCACGGCGTCGTAGTCAATGCGCTCGGTTTCGGGGTCTACGGTGTAGTGGACGGCGTGGTAGTACTTGCCGGAGCGGTTGACCGAGGAGCCGTGTGAGAGGTGCCCGCCGTGCAGCAGGTTCATGCCCATCACCGTATCGCCGATATCCACCAGGGCGTGATAGACGGCGTTGTTCGCCGGGGCGCCGGAGAGCGCCTGCACGTTGACGTAAATCTGGTCCGCGCTCACGCCGTTGGCGGCGAAGGCCTCCGCGCAGCGTCGGCGGGCCAGCGCCTCGATGACATCGGCGTATTCCACGCCCTTGTAGTAGCGCGGGTCGGAGTAGCGGCGGTAATGTGCCAGGCGCGTGGGATAATCCAGAATCTCTTCTTCCGACATCCGGCGCGTCGCCTCGTCGGGATAGCCTTCGGCGTAGATGTTTTGGAAGGCCGAGGAGAGCGCCTCGCGCACCGCCAGGGGCGCCTGGCTCTCGGAGGGGATGAGAATCAGGCGTCGCACCTGACGTTCGGCTTCGATTTGCGTCAGTTCATACACATCAGGGTCTAGATCGGCCAGAGAGCCGCGAAAGAGGAAGTCGGTCATGATGATCTCCTGGGGGTAGTTAGGGTAGTTTGGTAGTTGGATGGTCAGGTAGTCGGATAGTCAAATAGTTGGATGGTCAGATGGTCGGATAGTCGGATGGTTCGTCCATTCTTTCTTCCCCGCCATTGTAGTCTTCGCAGGGGAGAGGGTCAAGTGAAGAAAAGCATGAGAACGACCCCTCAAGAGTGCCTGTTTCCCCCAGTGCAGGAATCAAAAAGTGGGCGCAAAGGGACTCGAACCCCTGACCTTCTCTGTGTAAGAGAGACGCTCTAACCAACTGAGCTATGCGCCCGACGAGTTGATTATATGGCGAAGTGCGCAGAGACGCAAGGGAACGCGTTCTATCAAATAAAATGTTACCGGAGTGAACGAGATGGCCGAAACAGATCCCATGACAGTAGATGAACGTCGCAAGTACTTACACAAAGTGAGGGTTCGATACTGGCAGG
>RFJH01000147.1 GCA_003694975.1 Anaerolineae bacterium
CGCAAAAGCATCAACGCATAAGTGTTGCCACCTGCAAAGGCATGACGCGAAAACGGGCTGCGCGGCGGGCTGTTCGTGATGGAGAGCGAAACCTCCCCATCAACCTCGGGCATGTGGCAATCCTGGCAACTCTGCCGATCGGCATAGTCACTGGCTTCCCACTCTTGATAGGGCGTCTGCTCGGGGAAGTGTCCCACCACGTTTCCCTGCGCGTCCACGGTCGGCGTGTACAGGGTATGGCAGGTCGCGCACAGGGCAGAGGTTTGTAGGTGCGTGCCCTGAACAGGGACGAAACCAGATGCTCCGCTCATGAGCCTGGCGTCATTCTCGCTCGCCTGGTAAGGGCCATAGGTGACGCGTTCGCCCATCGGGGTTGCCGAATCGATGACATACCCCCCATCGAAACTCTCATCACTTCCCAGGTATTGGTCCTCAATCTGGTGACACAGCGTACAGGAAACGCCATCCATGGCCAGGACATGTAAATCGTTTTCCGCGTTCAGATATCCCTCGTCCAACACCTTGCCCACTTCGCCCTGAAACGCAGACGTCGTGCGGGCCATTGGCATGTGGCAACGAGCACAGGTATCTTCGATAACGTCGGCGATTGCGGGATTGGCCATCACCTCGGCGCGCACGGCAGCCTGCCAGTAGGGGTCGCGCGCCGCGTTGGCCATCATGGTGGCACGCCAGTAGGTATCTATAGAAACGTCATTCCCTGCCGCGTCGCGCATCGCGCTATGGCAGGCCGAGCACATGCCGGAGGCCGCAAAGTAGTCCCCTCGTGCGGTGGGCAACGTCTCACCGCGAAAAGCCGGTGGACGCGCCAGGTCGCCGAGAAAACGCGGCTCCTGCACACCGGTTTCTTCGACGGGGGCGGGAGTAGTAACGGGAGCGGGTAATGTCCCTACGTTCACATCCCGCGGCGATGCCGTTTCCGGTTGCGGCGCTGTGGCGACCACTTCCTGCCCTCCACAAGCGGTAAGAAGCAATGCCAGAGCAAAGCACAAAGCAAATAGTTTCGTATTCATTGGGTTCCCTCTCGCAGGTGGTGTCCGGCGTCAATTAAAGCACAACGGGCGAATAATAACAAGGGACACCCTGCCGAGGGGTGCACTCAAATCATCACGGGCGCTTGTCGTGACACAGAAAAGGCTGCTTGCCCCTCCCCATCGAGCGAAGAGTCTTCCCGTTTCTACAACATCTGAGTGCATCCTCTTCCGAAGCGAAGAGGGCCAACTTCTCAAGGTGGCCATCTTTTCACAGGCACGAGTTCCGGGAGCCCTGACCGTCAACTATCCTTTGTCTCCCACAATATCTCGCTTTGGGACATCACGTCGTCCACGCCGGCGTGGTTTGGTTGTGGCTCCAGCAAGCGCGGATCATCTGTCTGCCCGACGAGTTTGGTGGACACCGTCTCCCCATGACGGGTAAGCGACACGGCGCCTCTGCAGGCGCGACAATAGACAATTTCTCCTTCTATTGCGCCGCGCGGCAGAGAAAGCACCGCGCCGCATTGTGGACAGGGTACCGCCGGGATGCCCGGAGCAGTATGGCCTACGATGTGGTCCAAATCGCCTGCCAGCCCCAACGCCCGCATGTGAGCAACGATTCCGGCATCGAATTGAGTTCCGGCTCCTTCCTCCAATCGCCGTAAGGCCTCTTCGGTGCTCAAACCGCGTCGGTAGGGACGTGTGCTCGTCATGGCGTCAAAAGCGTCCGCTACACTGACAATGCGGGACGCCAGAGAAATTTGCTCGCCACGCAGGCCACGCGGATACCCCCTCCCGTCCACGCGCTCGTGATGCTCCAGAGCCACCTTGTAGACCAGATCGCCCAGAGGGTGCGATTCGAGCAATCGCCCTCCAACGGAGGGATGAGTCCGTACTACGGCATACTCCTCATCGTTCAATTCCCCCTCTTTGCATAGAATGTGATCCGGGATACCCACCTTCCCCAGGTCATGCAGATAAGCCGCCAGGCTGATGCGCAAGACCTCGCGCTCGGGCAGGCCAATCTTGAACGCCAGCAACTTTGCAAACTGAGAGACCCGCCACAGATGACCGCCCGTATAGGGATCGCGTGCCTCGATAATCTCCGCCAGAACGAGCAAGGACCGCAACAATGCCTCGTCCACTTCGGGCTCTGTATTTCTCGCAGGAGCCGTACCTTCCAAGTCAGACCGTGCCATCACGCCTCATCCTTTACTTGGGGGCCGTGACCCGACAGGTGAGGAACAAAAGCATCTTGCAAATAAAGGACATG
This sequence comes from Anaerolineae bacterium, assembly GCA_003694975.1. Classification (GTDB taxonomy): domain Bacteria; phylum Chloroflexota; class Anaerolineae; order Anaerolineales; family Villigracilaceae; genus J097. The sequence continues at coordinate 2,266 of RFJH01000147.1, forward strand.
GGTCAACACCGTACCGAACCCCTCGTATTCTTCCCGATGGGGATGAGTTGACAAAGACGACCACAGCAGGCGACGATAAAACGCATCCGTCATCAGTATATACTCCTTTGCAGCAAGGGAGTTCTTCAACAGGCGATGGAGCAGAATCACATCTTCGCCGGCCAATTCTTCAAAGTGCAGAATGCGCCGAAACACCGCCTCGCCGCTGTGAAGGACAACCTTGAGCCTCAAATCTCCGATATGCCGACAGGCACCACAATCGCACCCCGAACGCTCCTCAGACAGGGCGCGGGCACGGGCGTAAAACAGCGGAAATATCGCCTGAGCCTGCCGGAAGACATCACGGGCAACGGCTACCTCGTGGCCCGCTGTCATCTCGGCAAACAGAAACACTGCATCCCCCTCCAGTTTGTTCACCTGCAATGGGTAGGTCACGTTACGCACGACCTCCCCCAGAAGTTCAAAAATCACTTCCTCAGCATGCAACGCGCTGACGCGCTTTATACGGATGAAGCGCGTATACCCACTGATATCCACCAGCGCCAGGGCAACCTTGCGATGAGACATTTCACATCCTCGTTTCGTCCACCACGAGAGTCGTTGACCAGACGCCGGGAAAGGTGGATTTCTTACCTCATCCTGACCAACGGAAGAGTCGCCCCGCAGCGACCAGACCGATCACCGCCATCACAGCGAGCAAGAGGGCATCTCTGACCAATCCTTGCGACTCCGGCCAGAGCCACAGCCCCGTCACCAGATGTACCATGCGCGTCATCGGCAGGACCTCGGCGACACGTTGCAGCCATGAGGGAAGCATTTCCAGAGGGATGCTGGCGCCGGAAAGGAACATCATCGGGAAGAAAAGCGCCGACCCCGCGATCTGGGCTGCGCGCGCCGTGGGCAGCAGCGCGGCGAGAAGATAGCCAAAACCGGCAAAGCCAAGCGCCCCCAAAACGACGGCGCCGAGCACCGCCATCGGTCGCTGCGGCAACGCCAGATCGTAAACAAGGTAGCCGGTCAACGTGGTGAACAGTGCCGACAAAAGGTTAATGCCCAGATGGGTGAGTAAATCGGCCATCATGACCGTTTCCGCTTTGAGCGGCGTGGCCTGAAAACGCTTGAGTACGCCCGTTTCGCGTTCCGAGGCCGTTTTCACCGGCACGCTCATCAACCCCACCGTTCCGGCAATCAAGGCCATCAACGCCGGAGTGTAATAGTCAATGAAGCCATACTCGGTATTGTACGCCGGGTCGATCTCGTTGCCGAAAGCCGCCCCAAAAAGGAGCAACAACATGGGCGGGAAGGCCAGTGTGAAGAAGAACGCCACAGGCTCCCGTAAAAACAACTTGATCTGCACCCAAACCAGTTTCACCAGCGCTTGCCTTGTCATCACAACCTCCTGTTTGTTACTCGCGTAAGCGTCGCCCGGTCAACGTCAGGAAAACGTCCTCCAGGGTGGGTTGATGCGTGCGCAGACTCTGCACCCGAACGCCCTCTCTCTCCAGCGCCAGAATCACCTGCGAGATGGGTTCCCGGTCATCGAACTCAACCGACACCGTCTCGCCGTTGACCCGCACATCGCCCACGCCGGGCACACCCCGCAGGATATCAGGCCGGAACGTCCCCGAGACGGACAGCGACAGTCGCTGCCTGGCGCCCAGAGAGCGGATCAAAGCGTCCGGCGAATCCAGCGCCAGGATGCGCCCTCCATCCAGGATGGCCACGCGGTCGCACAAGGCTTCGGCCTCATCCATGTAATGCGTGGTCAGTACCACCGTAGTGCCCTGCTCTCGGATGCGACGCACCAGATCCCACATCGCCCGCCGTGCCTGGGGGTCGAGACCGGTGGTCAGTTCATCCAGAAAGACCAGTTGGGGACGATTGAGC
>RFJH01000148.1 GCA_003694975.1 Anaerolineae bacterium
ATGTTGATGACCACGCTGCGGACCCCCTCCGCAGCAATCATACGGGCGAAACGATGGGCTTCCTCCTGAGGAGGTAATGTGCCAACCGAGACGTTCCCTGCACCGTCGGTCAGGACGATGAGCAAGGGTTCCACATCGGGATGCATCATACGTTCACGGCGCAATACTTCGTATGCCATCAGCAGGCCGGCGGAGAGAGGGGTCTTCCCACCGACGGGGATGTTCGCCAGGGCGCGCTGGGCGAGAGTGACGGAGTTCGTCGGCGGCAGGACGAGCGTGGCACGGTCTTTCTGGAAGACGATCAGCCCGACGCGGTCACGGCGCTGGTAGGCATCGGTGAGCAGGGAGAGGATGGCGCCTTTGGTGGCATTCATGCGCTCGGCCACGGCCATTGACCAGGAGGCATCCACCAGGAAGAGCACCAGGTTGGCGGCCTTCTTGACGCGCACCTTCCGTTGAATGTCGCTCTTTTCAATGGCGAGGGCCACGTCCTTACGCTTCGCGGCGCGGCGCTTTTGATAGGGCGCGGCGGCACGCAGGGTGGCGTCGAAGGCTACGTCGTTTGTCTTGCCGTGCGCCGGTCGGGCGCGGATGTAGCGTCCGTGTTTGCGCTCGGTACGGGTCAGGGAGCGGCGTCCGGCATGGCGTCGGGTGAGTTTATCTAGCGGTGTGTCCAGTTTGCGCGGCTTGAAGACCTCGCCGATCTCCACTTTCTTCCCCCCCTCCCACCAGTTGGCGCTCGTCTGCGCGAAGACATCCTGACGACCGGATTGAGGCGGGGCCTCTTCTTCTCCCTGTTCTTCGACCTCGTCCTCAAGTTTTAAGTTTTTTTTTCCTGAGGGGCATCCTGGGAGGCCGGCTCGGACTCGCCCTCGTTGGGGACGCTCACGCCTTGCAACTCGGCGATGCGCTCCTGGAGTTGCTCCGGCGTCATCTCGGCCTGCTGGAAGGGGGTGCGTTTGATGCGATGCGGCAGGGCCAGTTCGGCGGCCAGGGCGATATCGCGCTCCGTGATGGCCAGGCGACCCTCGAACGCAGCGTGAGCGCGCGCCGTCTTCAGGATGACCAGGTCGGCGCGGTGACCGTCCACGTTGAGGGAAGAGGTCAACGCGGCGATGGAGAGGAGATCGCGGTTGGTGTAGGTCACCCTGTCCACCAGCGTGCGGGCGCGCTCGATCTGGAGGGAGAGTTCCTGCTCTTTAGGAAGCCATTCCTCGCGGAAGCCTTCAGGGTCCTTCTCGAAGGCCAGGTTGCGCTCCATGATCAGGACGCGATCGCGCGGGTCGTGGACTCCGGTCACGTCCACCGACAGGGCGAAGCGATCCAGAAGTTGAGGGCGCAGATCGCCTTCTTCGGGGTTCATCGTCCCGACGAGGATGAAACGCGCCGGATGAGAGAAGGAAATCCCCTCCCGTTCGACGATGTTCATGCCCATCGCCGCCGCGTCCAGCAACAGGTCGGTGACGTGGTCATCCAGCAGGTTGACCTCGTCAATATAGAGCAGGCCGCGATTGGCCGCCGCCAGGACTCCCGGCTCGAAGTGGCGTTCGCCTTTCTGTATCGCCAGTTCGATATCCAGGGTGCCGACGACGCGGTCCTCGGTGGCGGAGACAGGCAGGTTGACGAACGGGGTAGGGCGCTCGGTGACGGGTAGTTCCCCCTCACGCTCTGCCCGTTCCCGACATTCCGTGCACCAGGTGGTCGGTGCGTCCGGGTCGCAACCGAAGCGGCATCCTTCCACGGCGCGCACGCGCGGCAGGAGCGCTGCTAAGGCGCGAGCCGCGGTGGACTTGGCCGTGCCGCGCTCGCCGCGAATCAGGACGCCACCGATACGGGTATCCACAGCATTGAGCACCAGGGCGCGTTTCATGCGCTCCTGGTTGACGATAGCGGTAAAGGGGTAAATGGCTGGCATGGTACATAACCTCGGAGGCTGATTATAACCCACTTGCTTCATCCTGCAAGAGGGGGTGGTCTTAGAGAGATTTTCACCGATGAATATGTAGGCTTGTATGTAAGGCTCTGCACCATATCCTTGTGCCGACGCGAAGTGATGACATCTGTTACTTCTCTGAAAGGGTAAGAGATTGTATAATGAACGTGTTCTGATTTTCACGATAGGGAGCGTGCTATGACTGCCAAACTGATTGACGGAAAAGCAATTGCCCAGAAAGTACGCGAAGAGGTCAAGGCTGAAGTCGAGAAGATGGTCGCGGCGGGCAAGCCGCGCCCGGGCCTGGCGACGGTGCTGGTGGGGGACCGGGTCGATTCGGCCACGTACGTGCGGATGAAGCAAAAAGCGTGTGCCGAGTTGGGCATTGAGTCCTTCGGTCATCACTTGCCTGCCGATGCCTCTCAGGAGGAAGTGGAAGGCCTGGTGCGGGAGTTGAACGCCGACCCGCGCGTCAACGGCATCCTGGTTCAGTTGCCTTTGCCCTCCCACCTGGACGAGGAGAAGGTCTTGCAGGCGATTGACCTGGAGAAGGACGTGGATGGCTTTCATCCCATCAACATCGGACGCCTGGCGCAAAAAGGGCGGGAGCCGCTCTTCGTCCCCTGCACGCCGTATGGCTGCATCTACCTGCTCAAGGAGGCCGGGGTGCAGATTGACGGGGCGAACGCGGTCGTCCTGGGGCGCTCAAACATCGTCGGGATGCCGGCAGCGCTTCTCCTGATCGCCGAGAACGCCACGGTGACGGTGTGTCACTCGCACACGCGCAACATCCCCGAAATCGTCCGGCAGGCGGATATCCTCATCGCCGCGATTGGCAAGAGGGAGTTCGTGCGCGGCGACTGGATCAAGCCCGGTGCGGCGGTCATTGATGTGGGAATCAACCAAAAAGAGGACCCCACGAAGAAGCGCGGCTATCGCCTGGTGGGCGACGTGAATTTCGATGAGGCCAAAGAAGTGGCAGGTTGGATTACGCCGGTGCCCGGTGGGGTCGGCCCAATGACCATCGCCATGCTGATGAAGAACACCCTGCGCGCGGCGCAGATACAGAACCCGTAACGGGACGATCGTCACCCGCTACGGGGGTGAAGACACTATGTCTCTCTCAGGATGCCATTCGGCCGCAGAAGGCGCGGCAGAATGGCATCTTTCGTGTTAGAAAGGGTGACCACCGGAGGAAGGAGACCCTCATGCCACGAAATCGCCTTCTTGCTCTTCTCATCTCATCCAGAGAGGGGGTGACACCCGTGACTATCGCTCTCTTCGCCCTCAACTGTGCTTTCAGCGTCCTTGCCAGTTCCAGTTTCAAGGTTTCGGCCATGAGCCCTACCTGGCGCGGTGTGTTGACCTGGCAAGTCATCGGCAATACACCCGGCTTCCTGGGGGTGCTGACCCTGACCGCCATTCTGCGCCATATGGATTTGCACGTGGCGTACCCGATCAGCATGGGGTTAAGTATCC
>RFJH01000149.1 GCA_003694975.1 Anaerolineae bacterium
AACTCGTACCAGGACATCACCCACTACAACAACTACTACGAGTTCACCACGGACAAGCAGGGGGTGGCCCGCCTGGCAGAGAACTTCAAGACCTCACCGTGGGAAGTAGAAGTCACCGGTCTGGTGCACAACCCCAAAACGTACGGTCTGGAGGACCTCCTGAAGCGATTCCCGCAAGAGGAACGCATCTATCGCTTACGCTGTGTGGAAGCCTGGAGCATGGTCATTCCCTGGAACGGTTTTCCTCTGGCCTCGCTGCTCAAGGAGGTCGAACCGATGTCTGACGCCCGCTACGTGCGCTTCGAGGCGCTCTACGACCCGGAGCAGATGCCCGGTCAGAAGAACCCTTTCTACCCCTGGCCGTACCAGGAAGGGCTTCGCCTGGACGAGGCGATGCACGACCTGACGTTGCTGGCCACCGGCCTGTACGGAGAATTGCTCCCACCGCAAAGCGGCGCACCGATCCGTCTGGTCGTCCCCTGGAAATACGGCTTCAAATCCATCAAAGCGGTTGTGAAGATCGAGTTGGTCGCCGAGCAGCCGGCCACCCTGTGGTCTACGGTCGCGCCGAACGAGTATGGTTTTTATGCCAACGTCAACCCGAACGTGGACCATCCCCGCTGGTCACAGAAGACGGAGCGCCGCATCGGTGAACTGGGCCGCCGTCCTACCTTGATGTTCAACGGCTATGCCGAGCAAGTCGCACACCTTTACGAAGGCATGGACCTGGCAGAAAATTTCTAATCGTCTCTCACCAATGAAGAAAGCCCGTTTTACTCCTTTACAAATTGCCGTCCACCTTGGCGCCTGGTATCCCCTTGTTCGCCTAGTCTTCGACGCCCTGACCGGTGTGCTGAGCGCCAATCCCATCCAGGATGCCGAACAGCGCCTGGGGCGCGCCGCCATCACATTGCTTGTCCTTTCCCTGAGCGCCACGCCGCTGAACACACTCTTCGGGTGGCGAGAGCCTCTCAAACGTCGTCGTGCCCTGGGGCTGTACGCTTTCTTTTACGCTGCACTACACGTCGCCGTCTTCGTAGCACTCGACTATGGCTTTGCCTGGGCGCTTATCGTGGAGACCATCGTCGAGAAACGTTATACTCTGGTCGGTGCCGCGGCGTGGACGTTGCTCGCCCTTCTGGCAGTTACCTCGTTCGATTTCTGGAAACGTCGTCTGAGGAAGAACTGGAAACGATTGCATCGCCTGGTTTATCTCGCTGCTCCCCTGGACGTGCTTCACTATGCCTGGGCAAAGAAAGGAGACGTATTCCAGTTGCAAGGCGATATTCTCCGCCCTCTGGCTTATGGCGTCCTCGTCCTGGTGTTGCTCCTCATGCGTTTGCCAGCGGTGCGTCGCCTGCTATCTGCCACGCGGCGAGCGCGATGAAAGGTGCTTTCAAAAGTAGACAAAATCTATCCATGTTATAATCCCTTGCATGGACACAACACCTGAAGTTCCCCCCTCCCCTCCCGCTGTGGAGGATACCGTCACCTTCAAACGCAGCCATTTCTACGGCGTTCTGGTCGTGCTTGCGTTCGCGGCCGGGATCCTGGTTGGCTACCTTGCCTGGGGGCGTGGGGCCGGGACATCGGCCAATGGACGGGTGGCCGCCGCTCCCTCCGGCCAGCAGGCAGCCCCACAGCCAACCCAGCGCGTCGTCCGCTATGACATCCCTACCGAGGGATACCCTGCTATTGGCGCGGAGGACGCCGAGATAGTCATTGTGGAGTTCAGCGACTTCCAGTGCCCCTTCTGCAAGAAATGGCATGATGAGGTCTATGGGCCGCTAATGGACGCCTACCCCGGGCAAATCCGTCTGGTCTATCGCAATTTCCCGCTCACGAACATCCATGGTGATGCCTTCTCCGCGGCCGAGGCAGCCCAGTGCGCCAGGGATCAGGGTAAGTTTTGGGAATTCCACGATAAACTGTTCAGTGGACAGTATGGCCTGGGCGAGGAAGCCTACCTGCAATACGCTGCCGACCTGGGGCTGGATGAAGAGGCGTTCCGCCAGTGCTTGACGGAGCACAAATACCAGGAATTCGTACAAGACGACATGAACTTCGCCATCAACCTGGGCGTTCGCTCCACACCGACGTTTTTCATCAACGGTCTGCCCATCGTTGGCGCGCAGCCGCTCACCGTGTTCACCACCGTTGTCGATCAGGAACTGGCCGGAGAAATCCCCAAATAACTTCTGTATTCTTTGCTTCGCCGGGGCCGATGATGAAAAAATTTATTGCCGTGGCCGGGAACATCGGCGTGGGTAAGTCCACGCTGGTAGAAATGCTAAGCGCGAAATTAGGGTGGCAACCGTTTTATGAGCCGGAAGCGAAGAACCCCTATCTGGCCGATTTCTACCGGGATATGAGCGCGTGGTCGTTTCACTCACAAATTTTCTTCCTGGCACATCGTCTGCGCGCTCACCTTCAACTCTCGCGTTCTCCCCACTCTGTGGTGCAAGATCGCAGTGTGTACGAAGACGCAGAGATTTTTGCACGAAACCTTTACCTCCAGGGTGACATCCAGCCGCGCGACTATCAGACGTACCGGGACTTATATGAGACAATCATCGAGTTCCTGCCACCCCCGGACTTGGTGATTTACCTGCGCGCTTCCGTACCCACGTTGCTGGAACGTATTTCCCGCCGTGGAAGGGACTATGAGCGCGCCATTTCGACCGAGTATTTAAGTCGCCTTAACCGCCTGTATGAGCAGTGGATCGCTAACTTCAGCCTGTGTCCGGTGCTCACCGTCCCCGCCGACGACCTGGACTACGTAGCCCATGAGGGACATCTTAATCTGATTGTGGCCAAGGTGCAGGAGAAACTCACGGGCAAAGAGGAGGTTATCTTCGAGCCGGAAGAAGTGGCCCGTGCAGCCGACTGAGAAGTAAGAACAAGGGAGAACCTGTCCCACCCAAGAGGGACGAGAGGCGACTAACGTCCCCAAACTTCCCACTTGCCGCGTTGGTCTACCCAGGGTGGGCCGCCAGCGAGGTCATCCCAATATGTGGGGTTCCACGTCCCTTCTCCGGCAAGACCGCATTCCCCGAGGCGGAAAGGAAGAGGCGCGGTATCGGGGAGAAGGCATAAGGGAGCGGCGATGCGATGCGGTTTCCCCGGAGGGTAGACGCCGCTTACTCCGTTGGTGCGGTTGGGGGTGGGGAAACAGGTTTCCGTCCAGGGCCCGCGTCCGTCCGGCAGACGGCATACGCTCACGTCCGCCTGTGGTGCGGGACCGTAGGTATAGGCGTCGGCGACCTCGCCATAGGGGTCCAGCAAACGCACGGTATCACCCGCGTCACTCAAGGCAATGTCCGTCTCCGAGCGATAGAAGACAGCGCGTTCGCCTGGGCGGAGTCGCAAATCGGGCAAAGGATAGGGGTCGGAATCTAGGTCTTCTTCATCATCCAATTCCCACCCATCCAGTTCCACATCGACCACACCCGCGTTGAAGACTTCAACAAACTCATCGTAGACGTTTGTCTCACCATCGTTGTTCCAATCGCTACTCGGATGAGGCAGGAACTCGTTGAGCACGAGGACCGGCGCCGGAGTAGCATAAACCACGGGGTTGGGCACATGAGTGGGGACAGGCGACGGTGTTGGGGTGACGCTAAAAGCCCAATTGGGCTGTCGGGGAGTGCCGTTGATGGGATTGCCATCGGCGTCCAGTCCATTGCGCACTTTGCCGCTATTGGTTATCCATGCTGTGTCATCGCTATCAGGGAGAATCGTTCCGTTCGCGGGATTCTTGCGACGCTCCATCGAAGCATAATCCGGATAAGAACTGCCGGCCGGCCAGGCGCCGGCGTTTCCGTTGGCCCGATCTACGATGCTGTTGTCCGGGGCATAGAGGGTGAGAACCTCGCCACCATTCGAGAGTTGCCCGCTGTAGATCAGATCGGCGGGAATGTCCTGTACCGTATCATCATCGGTGCGTTCCAGAAGGAAGAAGCCATCGGCGGGAATGATACCGCTCAAAGTGATATTGGGACTTCCGTCGTTTGAGGCGAGCCGCCATCCGGTCAGGTCAATATCCGTCGGGCCCGGGTTGTACAGTTCAATCCACTCATCGTCACTATCGGCTTTTGTGCCTCCCCAGGCAACTTCGTTAATCACCACGGCTTGCTCCGGCACAGGGGTGGGAGTAGGTGTGCTGGTTGGCGTAGGGGTGACGGTGGGCGTGAACGTCGGCGTCACGGTGAACGCCCAGTTTATGAAGCCGGGGGAGCCGAGGATGACGTTGCCGGCTGCGTCATGAGCGTAGATGGTCGCATCGTCAAAGGTGATCCAGGTAAACTGTTCGTCCGGGATCATCTCTCCGGTGACCGGATCGCGCCTTCGTTCCATACTGGCATGGGATGCGGCATTTCCGGCAGGCCAGGAGCCACCGCCTACGTTGGCCGTGTCCACTTCGCTGCGGTCGGGTGCCAGGAGGCGTAAGGTCTCGCCCCCATCGGCGAACTCGTTGGAGGTATATATCAGATCGGCGGGAATATCGCTGACCACCTGATCGTTGCCGCGTTCGAGAAGGTATACACTTCCTGCGGTCAGGACACCGGATAAAGGGATATAGACGCTTCCCGAATCGGTGACCAGAATCCAGCCGCTCAGGTCAATATCCATCGAGCCCGGGTTGTACAGTTCGATCCATTCATCGCCTGCATAGGCCTGTGTGCCGGCCCAGGCGATCTCGCTGATCACGATGCTCAGAGGAGGATACGGTGTCCATG
>RFJH01000150.1 GCA_003694975.1 Anaerolineae bacterium
AGGTACGCGCCGCTTTCGGCGTCCACCACGCGCGTGTCGCCCGTCAGGCATTTCCCCACGCAGAGCGTGAGCACCCCGCGCGGGATGCGGAAGTACTCCACCGTGCGCGCCAGGGCGAAGGAGTTGGGCGGGATGACGCATACATCGCCCTTGAAGTCCACCATACTCTTGGGGTCGAAGTTCTTGGGGTCGACCACCGCCGAGAAGACGTTGGTAAAAATCTTGAATTCGTCGGCTACACGAATATCGTAACCGTACGAAGAAAGCCCGTAGGAAATCACCCCTCGGCGCACCTGATGGTCCACGAACGGTTCGATCATGCGGTGCTCGCGCGCCATCTTGCGTATCCAGTGGTCGGGCTTCAGTCCCATCGCTCTCTCCTTGTGTCGGGGATAGATAGGGTATTTTACCCGATTCCTGCTTTACGGTTCGTCCGCTCTATGGCAAAATAGCACCATGTCACGCTGGCTACGCTTCATCCTGGCGACTGCCCTGGGAATCGCGGCAGGGCTTTTCTATGGCTGGGTCATCAGTCCCATCGAATACGTGGACACCACACCGGATACCCTGCGCGCCGACTATAAGACCGACTACGTCCTGATGACGGCGGAAATCTACCACGCCAGGCAAGACCTCAACCAGGCCGCCCGCGATCTGGCCCTCCTGGGCAGCGACCCGCCTGCGGACATTGCAGAACGGGCCCTTACCTTCGCCCGTCAGATCGGATATGCAGAGGGGGATATCTACCTGCTCGAAGAACTGCATCGTGATCTTCAAACCTGGCAACCACTCCCTGGAGGGAACACTCCATGAACCTGCGACGCGCCATCCTGGAAATCGCAGGCGGCTTGTTGATGGGCATCGCTCTGGGGCTACTCTATGCCTGGGTGATCAGTCCGGCGGAATTCGTGGATACCACACCGGAGACACTGCGCGCCGACTTCAAGGAACGCTATCGAGAGACCATCGCCGAGGCCTACGCCGCTACCGGCAACCTGCCCCGCGCTCGTGCCCGTTTGTGGCTGCTCGGCGACCCCGACCCAGTCGCAGCACTGGAGGCCCAGGCCCAACGCGCGCTGGCCGCCGGGGCGCCCACCGAACAGGTACAGGCGCTCACCTTGCTGGCATCCGCCCTGAAAGCCCCTCCGGCGACGGCCACTTCAGTCACTACACCCACCCTGGCAATCCCCATCCTGACAGAACCCCCCGCAAGTGGAACAACAACTCCCACGGTTACGGCGCGCCCCACGCACACTCCCGTCCCCATCCACACCCTGACGCCCCGTCCGACCCTCACGCCCACCGCCACGCCGGGAGCATCCTACGCCCTGATCGCGCAGGATAGCCTCTGCGATGCAAACCTGCCTGAAGGATTGCTGCAAGTCATCGTGCGGGATGCCGCAGGAAGACAGGTAGCAGGCGCCGAAATTATTATCACCTGGAATGGTGGCGAGGAGCACTTCTTCACCGGTCTCAAACCCGAACTAGGGAACGGCTATGCCGATTTCATCATGGATCCGGATGTAGTCTATGCTCTGCGCATGGGCGATGGCGGAGCGACCATCGCCAACCTGACCGCGCCCCTCTGCGAGGAAGGGGACAAAACGTTCTGGGGAAGTTTGCGGCTGATCTTCCAGCAACCTTAAACAACGAAGCGCCCCTCCGATGAGGGGCGCACATCGTTTGGAGGAAACCGGTTACGGCATCGGGTTGTTCAACGCCCAATCCGTACCCAGTTGGATTTCAATGTCCGAATCTGCCCCCGGATCGTACTTGATGACCAATTGATTCTTTCCCTGAATCCGGAACAAATCCAGCAAGTAACGCATGGTGTACAGTTTCGCGTTGTGCACCACCAGGGTCGTGACATCGTAATGGCGACTGGCATCCCCCACACCGGCAATGGTGAATCCCTGTGCGGCCAGATAGTCCGAGGTGCGTCCGGCCAGGCCGGCAGACTGAGCCACACCCCAGGCCCCATTGAGCACCTTCAGGCGCGGTCCTTCCGCGAGCGCCAGTTGTAGTGGGTCACCGGTCGCCATCGGGCTGAGTGCACCGCCCGGCGTGAAAATCTCATCTCGCAGCACGCGGATTTTATCCGGAATGGGTTTAAAAATGGAAGCAGGCTGCCCACCCAAAATCACGGAATCCAATTCCACCATAGTGTAATCAATGATGCCTCGCTTGATGTTTTCCGGTGGAATTTGTTGCGCCAGCACACCGAGACGGATCATATCATCGAACGTCAGATTGGTGCGCAATCCCGCCGCCGCCTCCCGATAAACATCCGGCGCGATAGCAAGCATATGGGGAAAATTCTCCGGTGAAAGGACCTGATCGCGCAGCGCCATGATGACCAGTTGCTGACGCATGGCGCGATCCACGTCACCACCCTCTGTGGACTTGCGGTCTCGCGCGTAGGCGAGCACCAGATAGCCCGGCAACGTCTGACATCCTTTATCAATCACCTGTTTGCGCTTGGGCCCTATGGGGTCCACGCGGATTTTCTCCGGAATGCAAATGTAAAGCCCCCCCATGGCATCAATGGCCTCTTCAAAAGCCTTGAAATCTACCTGTATATAGTACTGAATCGGCACGCCAATGAATTGTTCCACTGTCTTCATGGCGAGGACAGGGCCACCGCCGGGCAGTTTATAAGCCTCACCCAGGGAATAAGCAGTATTGATACGACTATACCCAAAGCCGGGGATGTTCACCCACATATCGCGGGGAATGGAGAGGATGCCCGCAGTCTTGCTCAAGGGATCCATGGTAAAAAGGATCATGCTATCCGAGCGCGGGGCACCGGAGCCGGCTTCCCAGTCACGTGCATCGAGGCCGATGAACAAAACGGTCACACGGCTTGCACCATCCCAGGCAGGTGGTAACTCATCCTCCGGCGCGACCACCTCGGCGGTCGGTGTGGGCAGGTTCGTATTTTCATTTGGAGCAACACTGGTCACGGCGACACCGGGGAGCGAGGTCAGCGTCCACGAGGCGACAAATCCTCTCACGAAGACGAAAACCCCTCCTGCCAGCGCCACTCCTGCAATCCACAGAACAATAGTTACCCAGGAAGGTCTGCGCAAACGCACAGCGGACAATCGTCGAAACACGTTGCGTTCAGCCATCTCGTCTGTTTGCAATCCTTTTCAATCGGGTTTCAGAAACACCATATCCAGTTTCAGGCGCTTCAGTCCTTCCTCAGCCCAATGACGCATCATCAGGGAATCGCCATCCAACGCTTTCATCATAGCCGGGATGGCGCGCGGATCGGCGATTTCGGATAAGGCACGCATGGCGTTGATGCGCGCCAACTGCGGCGCTTTCTCCAGGACCTCCAATAAAGCGGGGACCGCCGCCTCCCCAATGGAGGCCAATGCCCTCGCCGCCAGGTCTGAGACCATCGAATCGGCGTCCGAAAGAGCACGTATCAACGCCGGGATATTCTCCTCGCTTGGGTGAGCACACAATCCCAAAGCAGCGCACTGACGCACATCTGCCGAGGGATCTTCCAGGGCACGAGCGATCCACTCTACGGGAGGGCTCGGATGCTGAGAAAGCACACGCACCGCCCACCAACGATGGTCGGCGTCCTCCGAAGCAAGCAGCCGACGCAGGGCCGGGAAAGCCGTCTCCCCCAGCGCGACCAGAGCGGGTACTGCCGCCTCGGCGCGTGCGTCATCACCGCTGGTCAAGTCGGCCAGCAAGGTATCCAAATCCTGAGCCCGCATAGCCTACTTCGATGGCGGCGGGACGGGAAGATCGTCCACCGCCGTGTTGGCCCACTTATCCCCCTCTTCTATCAACATGACCGGGATTTCATCCACGATAGGGTACTTGCGGCCACAATCCTGGCAAATCAACCAGGCATCCCTGTGCAGCGTCAGAAGGCCGTCTTTCTCGCGCACACAGGCCGGGCAACGCAATATCTCAAGCAAATCTTGACTGACCATGCGCTTCTCCATTTCCTCAACGAATGGCTATTTTACCACTATTCCACTCCGGCAATCACCGCCGACAAATACCGCGCCGTTTTGCCAGTTTTTCCGGATCTTTGGTGCCTGGGCCGTACTCGCACACCGCCTGCCACGGTTCATAATGCGTGCGAAACTCATCCTGAAAATAGATTTCCCCATCCTTCCACACCGTGCGCGTCACCACCACATCCGCTCCCTCGGCAGACCAATCCACCTGCTTGATTTGATTTTTCTTCAAGTCCGGGTTTTCCTGGAAGAGCGGCTCCGGTGCCGGGACGATGTTCTGCGGCCCGGTCGTCTCCCACGTCACGGTACGACCATCGGAGGTAGAGTAGAACTTCCAGGTCAGTTTGCGGGCGCCCACGTCCACGTACGTTTCCATCAAAAGCCAGTAGGGAGTATCGTTGGTAAACTTGAAGTCCACGAGAGGGAAATATACGGTCGCATCCAGGCCGGCGAGGTTCGGGTCAATGGCACCGCTGGCCGTCTGTTCATAATACGAGACGCGGTAAGCATGGGAATGTCGCTCAACGACCGGATAGCCGCCGAAAAACACCGTCCGGAACAGCGTCGTGCTCACCTGACAAACACCACCGCCCACGCCCTTGATCGTGCGCCCGTTGTAGATAATCAGCGCCTCGGCATAGCCGTTATCCAGGCTGATATCGCCAAGCGCCTCGCCCATCGAAAACGTCTCACCAGGAGCGACCAGGAGACCGTGGAATGCCGCCGCAGCGGTCTGGATGTTTTGGATACGCTCCGCACTGGAGCCATAAAAATAGGAGGTTTGCATGCTGACCAGTTCGGTAATTCCCAGCGATTCGGCGGTCGCGTCATCTCCAACAGCCGGTGGTTCGATACTTAAGACAAGCGGCACTTCGTGCACCCCCTGGCGCAAGTTCTCATTGATCGACTCCAGAGTGGCAGGGATGTCTACGGAACGTCCAATGACCGAAGGGCGGATCAGTTCCAGTTGACGCGTCTCATCATTGAAGATGAAACGGGCGTTTTCCGGTTGCCGGGCAACCTGCGCAGCGATATCTTCCAGCAAAGGTTGAAGGATTTGCGCGTTCAGGGCAACGCGCAAGTCAGCCACGCCATCGGTTTGAACTCGCTCGATCTCGATCATGCTTGCCAGGGTAGAGACATCCACCACCCAGGGGCCGGGGTCACCTTCACCCGCATCGGGCAAGGTCAACGTCAGAGGCGCACTCAGAATACGTCGCGCCGTCTCTGCCTGCGCCGAGACATCCAGCACCTGCGGTCGTTCCTCCTCGACCACAAGCAAGACCTCGCCATCACGAAAGGACTGCACCTGGGCGATCAGATAGGACAGCGTGGTATCCACATCCAGCCGTCGGCCAATCTGACCAGGCTGAGCCACCACCTGTGTCCCGTCCACGCGCAAACTTGCCTCGATCACCGGGCGATCCACTTCCTCCGCCAGACGTTGCAGGTAGGCATAGGCAACGCGTTGATCGAAAAGCACTACTGGCTGCACACTCACACCCTGCATACGTGCCCGCCACTGACCGCTCAGACTGCCAAACAACCCTCCCTCACGTCCCACCTCGTAAGCCATTCGGGCAGTAGAGGAAGCATCGAAAACCATTCCCAACTCCGCCGGTGAAACGACCCAGATGCGCTCCCCGTCGCGCAACACGACTCGCCCTGTATATGGGTAGGAAAGGGCCTGGGAGAGACGCACCACCGCTTCGTCCGGCGTCATACCGGAGAGGTCCACACCGGCCACGGAAACGCCGGGGAAAATTCGCCCGGCATAATAGACCTGATATCCCACCGTCCACAAAATGGCGAGGAACAAGAAAAGGGCCACACCGCCCAAAAGGGCAGCCAGAAGTTGGGATAAGGGATGGGCACGTTGTGGATAGGGGGCAGAAAGGGTGGCCATTGGAATCATTATACGCGTGATGAGGCTGTGGGTCAGGATTGCCGTCCACGACCGGGGCGCGGGCAGGGAATCAACATAGGCGTCCGGCTTCGGTATTCGGCATATGCCGCGCCGAATTCGCGCAACAACTTACGCTCCTCGAAATACGCGCCAATCAAAATATAGACCGTCAGCGCGGCGAAAACGACCAGCGTGTTACGCGTCATCACCGGGGAAAGCCAGATGAACACCAGGCCGGCTGTATACAGCGGATGGCGGACCCAACGATACAGTCCTCTTACCGTCAACGACTCCTTCCGCCCATTTTCCAACGCTCCGATTTGTCTCAACCCCAGAAACGACCAGAGGTCGGTTTGCAGGAGGCCAACCAGGAGGGTGATGAGCGCCAGAGCCTGCCCAAGCAAGGCCACATAGAGCCAGGGGACAGGGAGTTGATAGAGAAGGCGATCCGGCAAGCGCGTCATCAGAGCCACCACCGGCAAGAAGGTAATCACGGCGAAAAGATTATAGGCCAGGCGATAGAAGCGATCCGATAATGGGCCAAACCGGCGCCGGGCAATCGCCTTGGCCGTGTGCGAAGCCAGCAGCGAATGCAATGCCCCCCACAGGAATACCGATAAAAGCAGTAGATACATAGGATCCTCCGCAGGATACCTAATGTACCTTACTTCGCTCAAAAAAGCAAACCCCTACTCATCCTCTTCAACAGAATGCGAGTCGTCTTCCCCGCCATGATTTTCATGGTTACCGCTACCAGACTCGGACGTGGAATCGTCGGATGCCTTCTGCCCACCCGAATCTTCATCGTCGCCCGCCTCCAATGTAGCGGTTGGAGAAACCTCTGCGCCGCCATCGTCATCATCGGGTGTTTCAGAGACCAGGGAAGGCGGAGCGAGCCCTTCATGCTCATCATGCCCCTCCTCTTCTTCCGTTTCCGGCAAGACGACGGCATCCGGGGGGAGGAGAATGACATCGGTCGCCTCAACCACCTTCTCAGGTTGCGTCCATCCCACGATTCGCACCGCAGCGCCAGGATCTACCGGTTCGGCGGGCAGACGCGTCTCTCCCGTAATGACCACTGTCACGCCGGAAACCAACCAGCGATCTGCCTGCCGACTCTCCAGCCATCCATCAAAAGACACCCGCTCCACACGCCCCTTAGCGAAGAGTTCACCGATCTCCTCCAGTCGCTCATTCTCGATTTCGAACTCAACCTCTTCGCGCCGCAGGGGGTCGAAAACCAGGCTCAAACGCAGTCCCTCCCAGGTACGTTTAACCGGATAGAGACCATCCCCCGGGAGGGCGGTCGAGGAAGCGCGTACCAGCCCTGTCCCACTCACAAAGAGGAACACAGCGACCAGGAACGCCACCGCTGCGGAACGAAAAGCGCCCCAGGCGATTCGGCGATGCCGGCGCTCCTGCCGAGTCCGCATCTCTGCCGCGCGCTGCAACAAGCGGGCGCGTCCGCGTTGCATCACAGCGGGGGATGGCGAAAGAGCAGGGAGAGAGCGGGCGAGAAGCGCTGCGTTCAACAAGGGACGCAAATCTGTCGCAAACTCCGGGAAGCGCTCCAGACAGGTCTCCACGTCCGCGCCGCGTTCGATCTCCTGCAGGCAAAATTCAAGTGCATCATGCAATTCTCTACTCACGCTTCACCTCCCCGATTTTCCGTTGCAGGGCAGCCAGGGCGCGAAATTGCAACGCTTTCACAGCATTAACCTTCTTGTTCATCACGGCAGCGGTTTCCTGAAGTGAGTAGCCCTGCCCAAAACGCAACGCCAGGACGTGTTGCTGCTCCGGGGTCAACTCAGAGAGCGCCGCGCGGACAAAGCGAAGGCGTTCCCGTTCATCGAATACCTCGGCAGGAGAGGGATCACCATCGCCCATTGTCTCGGTGAGGGTTTCCTCGGGCCGGCGATAGGCCCGGCGAAGATGATCGTTGACCAGATGAGACGCCGTAGAAAACAACCATCCTCGCACGTTGCTCCGAGGAGCACGTTGTTTGCGCACCGCCTCAAGCAGACGGACAAACGTCTCACCCGCGATGTCTTCTGCCATCATTTCATCGCCAAGACGGTAGAAGACATAGCGATACACGGCGGAAAAATAGCGGTCGTATATCGCACCAATCACCTGCGGGTCGAGATTGCGCAGACCCTCCAATTCGCGGCGCTCTTGAGACGAGGTATACGCAGGCATGAGTAAAGGGGAAGAAAGTGAATGGGCAGTCATGCCAAGTATACCATTCCCGTGAGGAGAGTCTCCCCCCGGCTGGGAGAAGCCGGGAAGAGACTCACAGTGCAGGTGCCGCTTATTCTTTAATCGTCATCCTGCTCCCCTTGGGCGTGGTCATCATCACTGCTCTGACCGCCGCCATTCCCCTGGTTGCCCTGGTGATCATCGTCTGAATGGCTGTCACCACTGCTCTGGGTGTCGTCTGAACCACCGTTGTCATCGTCCATGGTGGTGCCGCTCATATCATCGTCTTGTTGCTTCGGTTCAGCCTTGACCACCACCAACGAGCCATCCGCACCGGTTGTAAATTTTATTTCAACGGTATCGCCAACAAGGATAGAACCCTCAATGACAGATTGGTCGGTGATCGTGTAGGATACACCATCAATGACCAGCGTCGTACCGTCAAAGGACTCCACCACGCCGTAAATTTCATTGTCATCGCTGGGTGAGATCGGAGCAATGGGGGTCGTTGAAGGAACAACCGAAGGGACGGCAGAAGGGGTCGCCGAAGGAGCAACAGGGGTGGTGGAGGGTGCCGGAGAAGGAGATACCGGCGTGCTGGAAGGCGTGCCCTGAGGGGTCGCCGAAGTCGCAGAAGCAACCGCCACGACCTTGGCCGATGTGGGTCGCCCGATGTGCGTCGCTTTCACCGACCCATCCGGCGCTACCACGGCCTGCACCTTCACGATATCGCCCACGGAGACAGGCTCCACAACCGTTGAGGCACTCACCTGAACCTGTTGACCGTCAACAACCCATGCGTTACCGTTGATCGCCTCGACCCTACCGGTAAACGCTACCTTTGCCTCTCGCACCTTGGCGCCGGCTGCGGGAGCGTCCGCTCCGGCCATCGCCGAGGCCGCCGCGCCGCCACAGGCACTTACCGACAGCGAGAGCAATGCCAGAGCGAAGAAAGCAAACAGGCGAAACGTATTCTTTCTCGTCATTCCGAACCTCCTGATGTGATAAATGTCGGATATGTTTCATCCAAATAGTCGCCGAAAGGGCGAAAAAGTTATGGGGGTTCGGAAACGAGATCATCTATGGCTGAGCAAAGCGATACACGCGCCAGAACTCTTGCAAATATTGCTGAGCAATCTGGGGATCGAAGAGGATGAGCACGTTCTCGTCGTTGCGTTCTTCCGCACTGCGGCTGAAATTGTACGAACCGGTCACGACAATCTGCTCATCAATAATAATGACCTTGTGATGCATCAGGCCATCATTTCCGTCCAGGCGGACGTCGAGGCCGATCTGACGAAAGGGGTCATACTCGGTGCCGATATTGGAATTGACCTGATCCGCATCCATCACTCCCATGACAGAAACCCCGGCACCTGCCTGCTCCCGGATAACCTCCCCCAGAGCATCGGAAGTAAACGAATAGGCCAGGAAAAAAATGCTCTCCTGAGCCTCGCTGAGCAAATCTTTCAGGCGGTCCTCCACACCGTCATCCGGCGAGAAATAGACCTCGATAGGTGTGCCGTCAATGGTCAGGTGAGGGTAGGGAGTCTTTGTAGAGCCATCCTCGCCAAAATGGTCTTCGATGAACATTTCGTTGAACTCTGTCAGGTAATCCTCTGCCAGGCGTGTGGAGCGAATACGAATCAAATTGTTGTTATCGTGATACGCCCCTGAAAATGTAAAATTCATCGAACCGGTCCAAACCTCGGAACGATCAATGATGACGAACTTATCGTGCATCAACCCCTCGCGCCGGTCCCCCAATACGGGAATCCCCGCCCGGATCAACCGCTGCGGTGCAGCGTTATCGCGCGCATCACTCTCCATGACCACCCGCACGGCGACTCCCCGGTCGTAGGCTCGCAACAAGGCATCGCGCACGCTGGTCAGGCTGAGGCTATAGGCGGCCACGTCCACGCTCACGCGCGCTGCGTCAATCGCCTCGACCAGCGGCATATCCGGACCGCCGCTCTCCTGAGAAGCGCTGGGGTTCGCCGGATCGGTGAAATAGAGTTCGTACCAGGGGCCGCGCACGCCGTATCCCACGTGCAGAGGGATGATCCGGGGTGCCTCGCCCTGTGAGACCGAAGTCACCGTCGCAGGCGCGGCAGTTGGCGACGTGCAAGCGACGAGGACGCTTAAGAGAAAAACAAAGGGCGCGAAGGGTTTACGAAACCACATGCTCTCCTCCTCAACGGAACAAGACGTTCTCCACAAAACAAACCAACGCCCCGATTATACCCAGCCATGCTAAAATACGAGCAAACCGGGAGGCCAGTCACGAGCCGACACAAAGTCACTTCCTCAAAGTGGCGAACCCACCCCACCAAAAACCAGGAGGACTACCGCATGTCCAATCAAATTTCTCTATTCAAAACGCTCATCCCAACGCTGACCCTGCCCATCCTGCTGGCTTGTGGTCTCTTCGCGCCAAAGCCAACTCCCACGCCGTTGCCAACCGCGACCCCCACGCCTCCCCCTCCCCCAACAGCGATCTTCACCCCAACAGCATCTTCATCAGAGGAACGCCCGGACATCTCAGGAGCGGTCATCGTCAAAAGCGACCTGCCCGCCGACTTTGAAGAGGTCCCGCCGGAAGAACTCGGTCTTTCCCCCGAGGAACTGAGCAGCGAGAACTTCACCGTAGAAAACGTCTTTGCCTTCCTCAACCCCAAAACGGTGGAAATCATCCTCGGCTTCAACTCCCTGCTCCTCACCACCACCGAGCGTCTCGGTTTTGACGTTGCAATTAACAACCCGGATCTCTTTATGACCGGTTTTGTGCAAGGTTTCGGCCCCGTGGAAAGCCAGGAAGAACTGACCGGCTTCGATGACATCGGCGAGACGGCTTTGGCTACCTCCGTAAGCGCAAAAATGGAAAGTGTCCCCATGAAAATCGAAATGGTGCTCTTTCGTCGAGAGAACGTGGGGGCCTTCATCGCCTACCTTTACCCCGAGGGCACACAAACCACCGTCACCCTGCACGACCTCGCCACGACGCTGGACGCACGCATCACCCAAATGCTCCCCCTGACGCCCTGAAAGCAAAGCACAGCCATCCTTCGCTCCCCGCAGGTCACCATCTCCCAAGAGAACTCCCTCGCCGCCTGCGGGGGGCGAGGCGCGCCTTATCGCGAGTATAATCATCCCCTGCAATCCCCCTTCGAGCGTTTTCCTATGTCCTTTGCCGAGTTCATCTACACCGAAATCCTCAAACCCAGGCCGCTCAAAGCGCTGACCAACGCCATCCTGTTGCGCATCCTGCCCGAATCGGTGCGCATCGGCGCGGCACATCTCTACCTCGACCCGGACGACCCCGTCGTCTCCGGAGCGCTGACCCTGCACGTCTTCGAACCCAGCGAACTGCGCTTCTTCCAACGATACTGCCGCGGCAGGATGACCCTGGTGGACATCGGCGCCAACATCGGCCTCTACACCGCCCTGGCAATACACAACCTGGACGCCGGCAGCCGCATCATCGCCCTCGAACCGCACCCCGTCACCTACACCTTCCTTCAACGGAACATCCGCCTCAACCTGGACCTGCGCGGGGAGGCCGGCCCGCGCGTGGACGCCTTCCCCCTGGCCGCCACCCCGGAACCCAGCCGCAAGGAACTGCGCCTGAACCCCGAAAACCGCGGCGACAACCGCCTCTACCACGGCACCTACAAGGGAAAAGTGGAGAACTGGGAAGCCATCCCGGTCGAAGGGAAACCGGTGGACGATGTCCTTGAGCAACTGGGAATCCACGAGGTCAACTTCGTCAAGATCGACATCCAGGGCTACGAACAGATGGCGCTCACCGGATTTCAACGCACCCTGAAACGCTCGGAACGCGTCATCCTGATGAGCGAATTCTGGCCGAAGGGGTTGAAAGAAGCGGGCGGCGACGCGCGCGCTTACCTGGAACTGCTTACCCACCTCGGGTTCACCCTCTACGAACTGCACGAACACCCGCGCGGACGCATCACGCCGCTGGGGGATTGGGATCGCCTGATCGCCCGCCTGCCGGGACGCCGGTATACCAACATCGTCGGCGTGAAGGGGTATGCCATTGAGTGATTCCCCCTCCGCGAACCGGCAGATCGCCCGCGCCGCCGGCACGGTCATGGTGGCCTTCGTCTTCAGCCAGATCACCGGCCTGGCACGGCGCATCCTGGTCGCGGGAGCATTCGGGGCCGGCGCCGAATTGGACGCCTTCATCGCCGCCAATCGCGTCTCCGAGACGCTCTTCAACCTGGTGGCAGGCGGAGCCCTCGGCTCGGCCTTCATCCCCACTTTCACCGCCCTCCTGGCACGAGGGGACAGACGGGGGGCCTGGAGATTGGCCTCCGCGGTGGGAAACCTCATCTTCCTCACGCTGGGAACCCTGGCCGCCCTGGCCGCCCTCTTCGCCCCTCAGATCGTGCGCTACGCCCTGGCCCCTGGCTTCGCCGCAGATGCCTCCCAATTCGCCCTCACCGTCTCCCTGATGCGCATTCAACTTCTGGCCGCCGTCCTCTTCGGCCTGAGCGGCCTGGTAATGGGCATCCTCAACTCGCATCAGGTCTTCTTCATCCCCGCACTGACGCCCGCGATGTACCAACTGGGAATGATCTTCGGCGTGCTGGCATTGGTCCCACGCATGGGCATCCACGGCCTGGCCTGGGGTGTGGTCATCGGAGCCGCGTTCCATCTTCTCCTACAGGTTCCCACCCTCTTGAAACAGGGAGGGCACTACACCTTCACGCTGGGATGGGGCAATGCCGATGTTGGGGAGGTCATCCGCCTGATGGGGCCGCGCCTGGTAGGCGTCGCCGTGGTGCAATTAAATTTCTGGGTCAACACCTGGCTGGCATCTCGTATGCCGGAGGGGAGCGTAGCGGGCATCGAGTACGGCTTCGCGCTGATGCTCATGGCGCAGGTCGCCATCGCGCAGTCCATCGCCACGGCGGCCATGCCCACACTGGCCGCCCAGTTCGCCCTGGGGAAACTGGACGAGATGCGCACCTCGCTGGCCGCCAGTCTGCGGGGGGTGCTCTTGCTCTCCGCGCCCGCCACGGCGGGTTTGATTCTGCTGCGGCGTCCCCTGATCGCCATGCTCTACCAGCGCGGCGAATTCGGGCCACGCTCCACCGAACTGGTCGCCTGGGCGCTGCTGTGGTACGCCGCCGGTCTGATCGGGCACTCGGTGGTGGAGATTCTGGCGCGCGCCTTCTACGCCCTGCACGATACGAAAACGCCCGTCTTGGTTGGGGCGACGGCGATGAGCCTGAACGTGGGATTCAGTTTCGCCTTCGCGGCGCTCTTCGAGCGAGTCGGCTGGATGCCTCATGGCGGTCTGGCGTTGGCGAACTCCCTGGCGACCGCGCTGGAGATGAGCGGCCTGCTGTTTCTGATGCAGCGTCGGCTGGGAGGAATAGAGGGGAAGAAGATCGCGCGCGGGGCGGGACAGGCAGCGTTGGCGACGCTGGGGATGGCACTCGCGCTGGGGGCATGGGTGCGGGCTGCGGGTCCGCGCGCCGCGTGGTTGGTCACCCTGGGGGGGATGGGAATCGGAGCGACAGTCTACGCGCTGGGGATGTGGGC
>RFJH01000151.1 GCA_003694975.1 Anaerolineae bacterium
ATATCATGTACAACGAGGGCATCTCCAAAGTGGGCGATTTGCTTGATTTGGCCGTGCAATACGAAATCATCACCAAGCGCGGCTCCTTTTACTCTTATGGCGAGACACGCCTGGGTCAGGGGCGCGAGAACGCCAAAGAGTTCCTGCGCCAAAACCCTGCCATGGCCGACGAAATCGAACAACTCATCCGCCAGATCGCCCTGGAAGAAAACGCCACCGTACCCCTACCTTCCGCCGACGAAGAAATCCTCACGCCGGATGACGAGTTGTAAGTCTCGTGGTGCGCCCTCCAATCTCCCGTCTCCTCCAACAGGCTTCCACCTTCCCGCTCTGCCTGGCAACGGGCATTCTCCTCATCCTGTCCCTGCCCGCCTGTGCGCCGACCACCCCCGCTCCTCCCCCTCTCTTCATCCCACCGGCACCGCCTACCGTCCCCTCTGAACATTCTGCCCCAATGCACCTCGCGACGGTCACGGCCAACGCATCTACACCGTCGCCCACCCTGTCGCCGAACGCTCCGGCGGACACCCCGTCTCCGACACCTACCCCATCCGAGTGCATCAACGACCTGCGCTACATAGACGACCTCACTTTCGAAGATGGCACCATCGTCACACCAGGACAGGAAATAGATAAACAATGGCTGGTGCAAAACAACGGCACTTGCGATTGGGAGGAAGGCTATCGTCTCGCCCTGATCGGCGGAGAACCTCTAGGCGCCCCTGAGGAAGTAGCGCTCTATCCCGCCCGCGCCGGTGCGCAAGCGGTGCTCCGCATTCCATTCATCGCCCCTTCAATCGCGGGTCGTTACCTCAGCGCCTGGCAGGCCTTCGACCCAAACGGAACCCCCTTCGGAGATACCGTCTACCTGGATATCACCGTTGCCCCCTAGCCTCGCCTGCACGCAAAACGCCCGGAAATTGCCCTTCTCAACCGCTTGACACAACGAACGAACATGCTATAATGCAGGCGTTCCCCCGTTTCTTGACAGAAGTCCACTTCCCCCTTTTCATGCAGGCCATCCGGCCCGCACGGACGAAAAACCCCCAAACGCGACTTGAACCACAACCCAAATCGCTGCCCACCCCAAACGCACTGTGCCCTATGCCCTTTCTTGTGGGGGGCCTTACCTCGCCTTTAGCACACACTCCTATGCCCTCATCAAAAACCCCTGATTCCCACACCGAGAGATCAACATGGACATCCTAGAACTCGAAAACAAACCCCTGGCCGAACTTCGCCAAATGGCCAGCGACCTGGGCATCGAGCGAGCCAATCGTCTGAAGAAAGAAGCCCTGATCCTGCGCATTCGACAGGTTGAAGCCGCAAAAGAAGGAGTAGAAATTCGCGGCGGCATCCTGGAAATCATGAGCGAAGGCATCGGCTTCCTTCGCACGAACAACTACCGTATTAGCGATGATGATATCTACGTCTCCCAGGCCCAGTTGCGCCGTTACGAACTGCGCAGTGGCGACCTGGTCATCGGCCACGTCCGCCCACCGCGCGAATCAGAGCGCCACTACGGCCTGCTCAAAGTGGAAAGCGTCAACGGCCTGGACCCTGAAGAAGCACGTCATCGCCCCCTCTTCGAAAACCTGACCCCTATTTTCCCTGACCAACGCTTTGACCTGGAGACCAATCACTCAGAGATTGCCCCACGGCTGATCAACCTGATCGCCCCTATCGGGCGTGGACAACGCGGCCTGATCGTCTCTCCCCCCAAAGCGGGGAAAACTACCATCCTGAAACAAATCGCCAACGCCATTTCCGCCAATTACCCTGACGTGCATATGATGGTCGCGCTCATCGGTGAGCGCCCTGAAGAAGTGACCGACATGGACCGCTCAGTAGATGCCGAGGTCATCGCTTCTACTTTCGATGAACCGGTCTCCTCCCATGTCCGCACCGCGGAGATCGCCCTGGATCGGGCCAAACGCCTCGTGGAGATCGGTCGGCACGTGGTTATCCTGATGGATTCCATCACCCGCCTGGCGCGTGCCTATAACCTGGTCATCACCCCTTCCGGGCGCACCCTCTCCGGCGGTATGGACCCCTCTGCTCTATACCCTCCAAAGCGTTTCTTCGGCGCAGCACGCAATATCGAAGAAGGCGGCTCACTGACCATCATCGCCACCTGCCTCGTGGATACCGGCTCTCGCCTGGACGATGTCGTCTACGAGGAGTTCAAAGGCACCGGCAACATGGAACTCCACCTCTCGCGCCGCCTGCAAGAACGCCGTATCTTCCCCGCTGTAGACATCGAACGCTCGTCCACACGCCGCGAGGAACTCCTCCTCGGCCCAGATATCCTGCAGCGCGTCTGGCTGATGCGCCGTATGTACATTCAGATGATCTCCTCACCTCCTCAAGGCGCCGGCATGGATCCCGCCGTAGCCACCGAGGCGATCATCCAACGGATGCGTAAGACAAAGAACAACATGGAGTTCCTCGAAACCCTGACGGAAGAACTATGAACCTTGCCACCTTGTGGAAGACACGCCGCTTTGACATCATCAGTTGGGCAGTGACGCTGCTCATCGTCTTCGGCATGCTTGCGGCCACTCTGGGGTGGGTCCGCTCCGCCGCTACCGCGCCGGCTACCCGCCCCGAACCGACCGCCGACCCGACTCAATCATCCCTCTCCCCCTCACTCCCTCCCGCCACAACGACGAATGTCTCCCTTCAAGCCATCAGTCGCCGCATTGACCTGAAAACCGAGATTCCCGAACAACGCCCCCGCTACAAAGCCATCACATATACCGTGGCGCGCGGCGATTCCGTCTTCGCCATTGCAAAGGAATTCGGTCTCAAACCGGAAACCGTGCTCTGGGCCAACTACGACACCCTCAAGGATGACCCCCACAGCCTGAAACCCGGCATGGTATTGACCATCCCCCCTACCGATGGCATTTACTACCAGTGGGAGGAAGGCGATACACTGGAATCGGTCGCTGCTGAATTCGACGCCGACCCCGAGAACATCCTGAACTGGCCTGGAAACGACATCGACCTGACGAATCCAGAAATCAAACCCGGTGAGTGGGTGATGATTCCCGGCGGCTCGCGCGAATTCGTGCAGTGGATCATCCCCACCGTGGCACGCGGCAGTTCCGGTACATCCAACGTGGGAGGCAGCACCTGCCCCGGCGGCGCTGTAGGCAGTGGTGCGTTCGTCTGGCCTGCCGACAACCACTACCTGTCCGGAAACGACTACTGGTCCGGCCACCTGGCCATTGACATTGCCGCCGGAGAAGGCGCGCCGGTCTACGCTGCCGACAGCGGCGTGGTCACCATGGCACAAGGGGGTTTCAACTACGGGTACGGTAATGTCATTATGATTGACCACGGCAACGGCTATGTCACCCTGTACGCTCACCTGAGCACCATTGGTGTGCGGGTATGCGAGAACGTCTATGCCGGCCAGTGGATCGGAGCAGCCGGAAGCACCGGCAATTCCACAGGAGCGCACCTGCACTTCGAGGTGCGCCTGAACGGCGGCTTCGTCAACCCCTGGTATGTCCTTCCCCCACCGTAATTCCATGGATGAGAAAACGCTTCAGGCCGCCCTTCAAGACCTGCCCCTGGGCGGCCTGCGTTACTTTGAGCGCATCGGCTCGACGAACGACCTCGCCCTGGCCTGGGCTGCTGAGGGCGCGCCGGACCTGTGCCTGATCGTCGCCGACGAGCAGACCACCGGGCGCGGCCGCTCTAGGCGTTCCTGGTATACTCCTCCCGGTGCCGCTCTGGCCTTCAGCCTGATCCTCCGCCCTGAGGGCAAAGAAGAAACTCTTTTATCCCTGTACACCGGCCTGGGCGCCCTGGCTGTCGTCCATGCCCTGCGAGAACGCCACGCCCTCCATGCGCAGATCAAATGGCCAAACGATCTCTTGCTCCAGGGGAGGAAATTTGCCGGCGTCCTGGTGGAGGCCGTCTGGTTGGGAGAGCAAATCGAGAGCCTTATCATAGGTATCGGCGTGAATGTATACGCCCAGGCAACACCGCCCCCCCATCAAGTGGATTTTCCCGCCACCAGCATTGAAGAGGTCCTCCACCGGCGACCAAACCGCATCCAACTGCTCCACGATATCCTGGCCGCCCTTCTGGATTGGCGTCCTCGCATCGGTGAACCGGCATTCATCAAAGCCTGGGAGAACGCCCTGGCTTACCGAGGCGAACAAGTTCACGTTCAACAAGGCCCCACCGCTCTGAGTGGTCACCTGCTTGGCCTGGCAGCGGACGGTGCCTTGCAATTACGGTCATCTCAGGGCGACCCCATCACAGTCCATTTTGGGGATGTTCACCTAAGGCCAAACATAGTATCATAAGCAGCGTATGATATACTTGCCGCTGAGGTAACCTATGGTGGATGAACTACGCGATCAGGCCTCTGCGTTTTTTGAAGAGGAAGAGGAACCGGATTTCCTCGATGAGGAAGCCTTTCCATCGCCTGCCACAAGTGGGGCGCGAAACATCCTGGCATCTCTAACCCCTCTGCAACGGTTTATCCTTGCACTGATGCTTATGCTCACCGTCTGCCTGATCGGGACGATGTTCCTTTTGGTCACGCAACGCTTTGTCCTGTTCTAAATTGACGGAGGATGCGCAAGGCCCCTGAGAGGAACAACCTCTCTCAGGGGCTATTTTCTTCTTCTTCTCATTTTCACAACAACGGTGGCTGAGTTTCTTCCTCCGTATCAGCACCGTTGAGTTTTGCACCGGCACGCCTCAGGTCCTCTGCGGCGATGCGAGCAACCGCGGCAACGTTATCTCCCTCCTGCAACTTCATCAAGCGAACGCCGCGCGTGGCGCGCCCTGCTCGCTTGACGTCTCTCACCTTCAAGCGAATGGCCACACCATTGGCAGAAAGCAAGGTCAAATGATCGGCTTCTTGCACCACGCGCGCCGCGGCGATGGTTCCCACGACCGGGATGGCTTTCCTGTCTATTGTCATAATACCGCCGGTAGCCCGACCTTTGGCAGCGTACTCTCGCAAAGGCGTACGTTTGCCATAGCCTCGCGTCGTGACCACGAACAAGTCGCCTCCTTCTTCCACCACGTCCATGCTGGCTACCCGATCTCCCTCCCTGAGGCGGATTCCCATCACCCCGGCGGCAGGGCGCCCCATTGGACGCACCTGATCTTCAGAGAAACGCAAGGCGTATCCTTGTTCGGTGACCAGGACAATCTCATCAGAGCCGCCGGTCAGGCGCGCCCAGCCCAGGCGGTCGTCATCGTCCAGGGTCATGGCGATCAGGCCTGAGGGTCGGACCGATTCGAACTCCGCTAACCGGACGCGTTTGACGCGTCCCTTCGCAGTAGCCAGGGTGCAGTAGGCAGCGACCTTGAAGTCCGGCACTGCGATCGCGGCGGTGATACGCTCATTTGCGTCGAGGGAGAGGACGTTCACAATGGGAATCCCCTTGCCAGTACGTCCTGCATCGGGAATCTGATAGGCTTTCTCGGAGTACACCTTACCTTTATCCGAGAAGAACAGGATGGTATCCAGCGAGCGCGCCGGGAGGAGAATGAGCACTTCATCCTCTTCACGAGTGGCATGGGCTGTCACGCCACGGCCACCAACTCCCTGGGAACGGAACGTTCTCGCCACCATGCGCTTGACATAGCCGCGCTCGGTCAGGCTGATGAGGATAGCCTCGTCGGGTACCAGATCTTCCTCGGAGAGTTCCTCTTTCACGTCCGGAGCGATTCGCGTGCGGCGTTCGTCCCCGTACTTTTCCGCCAGTTCCCGCATATCATCCTGGATCAAGGCCAGAATTTTCTTGGGATGAGCGAGAAGGTCTTCCAAATAGTCAATCGTCTCTTGGACTCGTTTATGCTCTTCCTCAATCTTCCAACGTTCCAACGCCGCCAGGCGACGTAACTGCATATCCAGAATAGCCTGTGCCTGGGTTTCACTCAACTTGAAACGTTTGATCAGCCGCTCCTTGGCCTCGTCCGCGTCCTGAGAACGGCGAATGGTCTCGATGACATCGTCAATGTGTTCCAGGGCGATGAGCAGCCCATCCAGAATGTGCAGGCGGGCACGCGCTTTGCCCAGTTCATAGTTGGAACGACGAACAATCACCGTGCGACGGTGTTCCACGAAAATCTGCAAAGCGCGCTTGAGGGAAAGCAGACGCGGCTCTCCATCTACCAGAGCAAGCATCTGCACGCCAAAGGTAGTCTGAAGAGGGGTGTATTTATAGAGTTGATTGAGCACCTTACGAGGCTGGGCACCTCGCTTCAGTTCGACAATGATACTCATGCCGCGTTGATCGGATTCATCGCGCAGGTCGGAGATCATGTCGATCTTGCCACGACGCACAAGGTCGGCAATGCGAGAGATCAACCCGGACTTGTTGACCTGATAGGGGATTTCGGTGATGACAATGCGATGCTTCCCCCCCTTCATCTCCTCGATATGGGCCAGGCCGCGCAATACGATACGCCCTTTTCCACTACCATACGCCTGCCGGATCCCCTCGCTGCCAACGATAACTCCTCCGGTGGGAAAGTCTGGGCCGGGGATATACTTCAACAGGGCATCAACGGTGATCTCGTCAATTTCATCGAAGTGGTCAATCAGGAAAATCACCGCCTCGGCCAGTTCACGTAAATTGTGCGGCGGGATGTTGGTCGCCATACCAACGGCAATGCCCGAAGAGCCATTCAAAAGAAGGTTGGGCAGGCGCGCCGGCAAGACAAGAGGCTCTTCCAGAGTGTCGTCGAAGTTGGGGCCGAAGTCCACCGTCTCTTTCTCGATATCGGCCAGCATCTCCTCCGCCATCTTTCCCAGGCGTGCCTCGGTATAACGCATCGCAGCCGCGGCATCGCCGTCCACGGAACCAAAATTGCCCTGCCCGTCAACAAGGGGGTATCGCATCGAAAACGGCTGCGCCATGCGTACCATCGCATCATAGACTGCCGCATCACCATGCGGATGGTATTTCCCCAACACCTCCCCCACAATGCGCGCCGATTTTTTATACGGACCGCTCGAACGCAACCCCAACTCGTGCATGGCGTACAGAATACGCCGATGGACGGGCTTGAGACCGTCGCGCGCATCCGGCAACGCCCGCGCGACAATGACGCTCATTGCATAGTCCAGATACGCAGAGCGCATCTGCGCGTTAATATCCACCTGTTGAACCGTGCCTATTTCCATGTTCCTTCCTTAGTGCAAAAAATGTCTCATCTGACACAAAGAAACAAGACACGAAGAACCCTTCCTCTTTGTGACTTCGTGCCTTGGCCACAAAACAACCAGAGGTTGTATACGCACAAAGCGGTAAGATAATTATACCGCGAAAGCCCCTTTTTCCTGCAGGCACGGGCGTCGTGGGTGCACTCAGATGTTGGAAATGAGGAAACTCTTCGCTCGACGGTAGGCGC
>RFJH01000152.1 GCA_003694975.1 Anaerolineae bacterium
CGATGAGACTCTGCTGGGGGAGGTCATCACCATCACCAGCCTGGCTGCCTTGCTCATGGCGCTGCCGGCAGGGTATCTGAGTGACCTGTTTGGCCGCAAGCGCGCCCTGATTTTCAGCACGCTGCTGGCCGCCCTCTCCGTGGCCGGCGTGGTGTTCTGGCCAGGTCGGGAAATGCTGTACGCCATGGCCCTCTTGTCCGGCGCGGGGCAAAGCCTGTGGGCCGTGACGATGGCTCCCTTCCTGATGGAAAACAGCAGCGAAAAAGAGCGCACCTACCTCTTCAGTTTTGGCTCCGGCATCCAGATGGCCTCCGGTTTCGTCGGGAACTGGCTTGGTGGCTATCTGCCCACTTGGGTCGCGGGATGGCGTGGCATCTCGCCGACAACTGCTCCTGCCTACCAGGGCGCTTTGCTCCTCGTAGGCGGTCTCTACCTCCTGGGGTTGGTTCCCCTTTTTCTGCTGAAATTGTCGGCTGTCAACCGGAGTCGGCAAGACACCTTCGCACCCATTCTCTACGCCAGACAACACCCCCGCCTTCTGGGGAAGTTAATCCTGCCGATGCTGATCACCTCCATCGGGGCCGGCCTGATCATGCCCTTTATGAACGTCTTCTTCCGCGTGGTGCACCATCAGCCGGACCCGGTGATCGGCTCACTCTTCGCGTGGGGCTCCCTGGCAATGGGCGTGGGCTTGCTCATCGCACCACCCCTGGCCGAGCGCTTTGGCAAGATCCAGGTCGTGGTCGTGACACAGGCGCTCTCCATCCCCTTCCTGATAACGCTTGGCTTTGCACCCTGGTTCTGGCTGAGCGCAGCAGCCTACTACGTGCGCCTGGCACTGATGAACATGAGCACACCGGTATATCAGACCTTCGTCATGGAACACGTGGACGCCTCGGCACGTGCAACCGTCTCCAGTCTGGTGAGCATCGCATGGAACTTCGGCTGGGTACTCAGCCCAACGGTCAGCGGCTGGTTGCAGGTGCGCTACGGTTTCGGCCCACCCTTTGTAGGTACCATCACACTGTACATCATCGCAATCACCCTTTATTGGGTCTTCTTCTGGAAAGAGGAACCCGGAAAAGCATCAAAAGCCGCCCATTGAGCAGAAGTAAATTTCGTAGCCCGCACAGCGTGTGCGGGCTACGGTTTCAGGGCGCAAGCCTTGCCTTCCGGCAAGCCTGCTCTCACTCTCTGGCCGTCAGGCATCGCCTCCGGCGTTAAGCCTCTCCGTCTACTCGATGGCTTCCTTCAGGCGTCGCGCCAGTTTGCCGAATTTCGCCGTGTAGCGCATCTCCTCGCGGCGCGGACGGGGCAGGTCCACCGCCATATCCAGTTTGATGCGACCGGGGCGCGCCGAAAGCAACAGGACGCGATCGGCCAGGAAGAGCGCTTCACTGATGGAATGCGTGACCATAATGACCGTCTTCTGGTGCGCCTGCCAGATGCGAAGGAGTTCCGCACCCATGCGCTCACGCGTCAGGGCGTCCAGGGAGCCAAACGGCTCATCCAGGAGAAGGATATCGGGGTCATGGATCAGAGCGCGGGCGATGGCGACGCGCTGCGCCATGCCGCCGGAGAGGTCGCGCGGCCAGTTCTCCTCGAACCCCTGCAAACCGACCAGGTCGATCAGTTTCCGAGCGCGAGCACGCGCTGCACCGTTGTTCACGCCTGCCAGTTCAAGTGGCAGTGTGATGTTTTCCAACACGGTGCGCCAGGGCATCAGGTTGGCCTGCTGGAAGACAAAACCAATGCGAGGCAGACCATTGCCGCCCTTCGCATCTGCACAACGGAAACGGACCTCCCCGCGCGTG
The DNA here is from genome assembly GCA_003694975.1 of Anaerolineae bacterium. Lineage (GTDB taxonomy): Bacteria > Chloroflexota > Anaerolineae > Anaerolineales > Villigracilaceae > J097. The sequence goes on from RFJH01000152.1 coordinate 1,815, forward strand.
GGAGGAAGAAGCCCCGCCAGGACGCGTAGAAGGGTGCTTTTGCCGCTTCCGGAAGGCCCCAGGACACAAACGAACTCACGCGGCCAGACGGAAAAGGTCACCCCTCTCAGAGCCTCCAGACCGCCGTTTCCATCGGGGAAGACCACCGACAGGTCGCGGACGGTCAGGATCGGCTCGTGGGGTTTCTGCTTCCCTATAGTCGCTTCGGATATGAGCGAAGGGGAGCGCTCAAGGGATGAAGTCATTGGTAAACGCCTTGTCCAATTCCAGCGGTTCCGGAATCAGGCCCATCTCCAGGAGCAAGGTCTGCATATTCTCCCAGGCCTTTGGGTCGGTGTAGCCGAGTTTCTCAGCGCTCCACATCCCAACGGAGGTTGCCAACACCTGCTTTTGGATGGCCTCGTCGGCCTGGGCCAGGTTTTCGACATACTTCTTGCTGATTTCGTAGGCCTCGTCCGGATTGGCAATCGTATCTGCCAGACCGTGCAGTAGCGCGCCGACGAACCCTCGCACCAGGTCGGGGTTTTCGGCGATGACCGTCTCGTTGGTAATGATGCCGTTGGAGGCCAGTTGAACGTAATCGGCGACGCGGATTTCATCCAGTTCGTAACCCTGGGCACGCAGTTGAATGGGTTCGTTCGCCGTATAGACGACCACTGCCTGTTCCTGATCTGCTGCCAGCGCCTCCACTTGGTTGAAGCCAATCGAATCCAGGGTGACATCGCTCTCCTGCAAACCGGCTTCGTGCAGCAGGGCGCGCAGACCAACGTAGTTCGCACCGAACAAACCGGGCAGGCCAATGCGCTTGCCCTTCAAATCCTGCGGTTCACGGATGCCCTGCTCTTTCTTGGCAACGACCGAGATGGGGAATTGCTGATACCAGGCCATGACATAGACGACGGGCAACCCCTGGGCGCGCGCCAGGAGGACCTGCTCACCCGAAACGACCGCGAAGGGCAACTCGTTCGCACCGACCAGGGCCACGCCATCGGTCTCGAACGAGTAATCGAACTCGATCTCCAAACCGGCCTCACGGAAATAGCCCTTATCCACGGCGACGTAGTACGGCGCGTATTGCACGTTGGGGATGTAGCCCATCGGCAGACGGATATGCGTCAGCGGGGGAGCGGTGGATGGTGAAGAAGCAGGTGGAAGGGCAGGCGAACCGCCTCCGCCAGGGGCGCAAGCCGCCGGAAGGAGAGTCAGGATCACCGTCAAGATCAGGGGGACGAAAATGTTGCGTTTCACTGTTCACCTCGAAGAAAAGGATGATGTAAGTGAATCACTCGCGGCGCCACTCTTGCCACGAGAGAAGGACACTTTCCAGCAACGCCACACCGCCGTACAGGGAAAGCGCCAGGGCGACCAGGGTGAAGACGGCGACGAAGACCAGTGCTGTATCGTACTGGCCGCGCCCCACGTTGATCAAAAAGCCCAGGCCGCGATCCGCTCCGACGAACTCGCCGACCACGGCCCCAATGACGGAGAGTGTGGCGCCGATGCGCAACCCGCCGAGGAAAATGGGGAGAGTGGCCGGGATTTCCAGGTAACGCAAAACCTGCCAGTGGCTGGCACGCAGTGAGCGCATCAGGTCGCGTAAAGAAGCGGGGACGGCGCGCAACCCGACGACCGTATTGACCAGGACGGGGAAGAAAACGATCAGAGCACAAATCAGGACTTTCGAGAGCATCCCCGGCCCGAACCAGATGACCAGAAGCGGCGCGATGGCCACAATGGGCACCGCCTGACTGGCCACCAGGTAAGGCGAAACGAGGCGCTCAAACCAGGGCGATTTGGCAAGGAGATACCCCAGGAACACAGCAAATGTCACGCCGAAGATCAGACCCAGGACAACCTCTTGAAAAGTCACCCATGTATGACGGAGCAAACTGCCGTCGCTCAAGGCACGCAGGAAACGCTCGCCCACCTGAAGGGGTGAGGGAAGGATAAACGCCGGCAGGTTCGTCAGGCGCGAGGTCATATCCCAGGCGAGAAGCGCCAGGAATACAGAAAGCAAAACCGGCCAGAGGCTGCCCCTGCGCCTCAGACGGTGGGGAACGGCATTGTTCACCTTGTTGACTAAGTTTATTTGCATACTGTCTCTTTCAGGCAACAACGTGCCCCGCAGGCGGAAAGTTACCTACGGGGCAATACGAACACGCATGGCGCGGCAGTTGTCTGTGCTCCACAAGATAGCCCCGAAAACAATCGTTTTCGGGGCAGGCACAGCAAAACAGACCCTGCGCGGGCCTATACAGGCATACCTTCTCCCATCCGGACTGTCACCGTCGGCCGCGGAGTTTCACCGCATCCTGCGCCCGAAGGCGCTCGTGGGCTATCACCACCGGTCGGGAATTTCACCCTGCCCCGAAGGTATGGCTATTCACTTGTGAGGTGATTATAGTCGGCCTGTTCAGGCCTGTCAACGTAACTTTTCGAAGATTTCGGCAGAGTAACTCCACCCGCCGGGGAATCAATTCCCCGGCTGAGAACACTGAAGTCGGCTAAAGCCGACTGTTCGGCGCCAGCCGGATTGATCCGGCTTTGGCGAGCCAGCCCGGCGATTCATCGCTGGGCGTGGGCGGCTGGGTAGTTACTCGGCAGAAACCTTATTCGGCCTTGACGATGCACTCTACCGGGCAAACCGAGGCGCACTGAGGTTCATCGTGATAGCCTTCGCACTCCACGCAAGTCTCTGCGTTGATGACGTAGATGGTATCACCCTCGCTGATGGACTCCGTGGGGCACTCCGGTTCACAGGCGCCACAGGAAATGCATTCATCGGTGATCATCATAGCCATAGTTCTTCTCTCCTGAGAGTGGGATGTACTACAGTGCGCGCTTAACGTACCGTGATGATGCATGCCTGTCAAATGACAAACGTCTTTCGTTTAGGCCGATTTTGTCACACGTTCGCCGGAAGAGGACACTCTCTCGTGAGAGCCGTCTTAGCGGAAAACCCAGTAATCAAAGGTAATGCCGGTGAACACCGGGCTGCCGCGGTAACTGCGCACCACAATGAAGCCGACATTGCCTTCATTCGTGATGAAGCACATGTACATATCGGTTTGCACGGCGAGGTCCCCCGGTTCATACCGCCCGGCCAGGCATTGACTGCGCGTCGGTGGGGTCAGGGTGACGTAGCCGGAAACCTGCGCGCCGTTCATCTGCCGGAAGAGGGCCGGCTCGACCAACCAGACGTCGCATTGCGCGTCCGGCGCGGGGAGGGTCTGGCCGTTATCGAAGTTGAAGCACTCGCCGTTGTTCAGGATGATGCCGGTGGACATGGCCGGCAGTGGGTCGGGCGCGACTTCCTGGGGAGTGTTCGTTGGCGTGGGTGGAGGAGAAGGTGGCAGCGAAGTCGGCGAAGGCGGAGGCGGCAGCGTGGGCGGCGGCGGTTGCGTCGGCGGAGGTGCGGTGACCTGCGGCGGCAGCGCGCCCTGGGTCAGCGCGGCCTGGACGGTGAGGGCGGCGAAGGTCTCGGCGACGATGGCGTTCACGTCCGAGGCCGGGGTAGGCGAGGGTGGAATCGTACCGCAGGCCAGCACGACCACCGCAAGCAAAGTGAGAAGGTAGATCTTGCGCATGTCATTCTCCATAGGGTGAAAAGGGAAAACCACCCACCGGTCGCCCGAGACGGCACTCTCCCTCATCGAGATTTCTTATCTCAGCAACCGGCGGGCAAACGCCAGAAACGCCTGCACGTCGTTGAAATTGCTCACCAAACCGAGGGAGATGCGCACCGCGCCGGAGGCTTTGCCGTCAATGCACAGGCGGAAGTCGTCCATGCTCAAGCGGGATTCATGCTCGGGTTGTGAGAAGCAGGCCGCCAGTTCCGGTTTGGAGAGACCGAGGGCGATCTCGCCCGCGCCCGGGTTGCAGAAACAGCCCGTCCGCAGGGAGATGTTCACTTTGTTAGCCTCTGCTTCGATGGCGCGATGGTCAATGGCGTTCCCGTCTTTATCAAAGAAGTTGACCGTCACCGTGCCACCGCGCGCTTCGGTCGTCTCCGGGCCGTAGAGACGCACCAGCGGCTCGCCGGTGGAATGACGCATGGCGGTTAGGCGATCGAGGAGATAGCCGGTCAGGCAACGCACGCGCTCGTGGATTACCTTGTACCCGATGGACTCGATGTGTTTCAGGCCGATCTCTACGGCGGGGATGTTCAGGTAGTTCAGGGTGCCATCCTCAAACGCGGCGGGACCTTCGGCCAGGTAGTACCTGTCTCCCTGCACGGAGGCAACGGTGATCGTCCCACCGGCGAACCAGGGACGGCGCAACCTGGCCAGGGCATCCCTGCGGGCGATAAGCGCGCCGACGCCCGTCGGATAGCCGAAGATTTTGTAGAACGAGAGAGGGACGAAATCGGGCTTCCAGCGCGAGAGGTCGAGGCGGTTCGTAGGGACGAAGGCGGCAGCGTCCAGGAGGACATCCCACCCCGCCTGATGAGCGCGCTCAATCCACTCAAGGGAATGCTGCACGCCGGAGAAGTTGGATTGGGCAGGATAAGCAAAGAGGTTGTGACCGCCTTTTCGGGCACGCGCCAGGCCTTCGTCCAGGCGCGCTTCGTCCACGCGCATCTCCGGCAGCGTGACCGGGATGTAGGTCACGTCCGCGCCGCGCGCGCGGGCGAACTCGCGTATGCCGTTGACCGAGTTGTGGTTGTCGAAGGTCAGCAGGTAGTGGTCGCCGGGTTCAAAGGGATAGGATTCGCCGACCAGTTTGAGCGCGCCGCTGGCATTGGGGGTGAAGATGGCGACGTACTCATCGGGGTCGGCATTGAAAAAGCGCAGCACGTAGGCGCGCGCGTGCTCAACGAGTTCGGTAGCAGCCAGCGAGGTGGGATTGGATGAGTGCGGGTTGCCAAAGACGTTCTCGCTGAGCAATTGATGGTGTTTCCGGAGTTGCGACTCGGCATACAGGCCACCACCGGTGTAATCGAGATAGACATGTCCCCCTACGTCCAGGCGGGCGTAGTCGGTGCGACGCAGTTCATCGAGGAGGTCAGTGGTGGCGTACGCGGGATAGGACTCGAGGAAAGCAGTGAAATCGGCATCTTCTGTCATGGTGTCTCTCCTGCCCCCAATTTAACCACAGTTCTTCGTGAGGGAAGTTGTTGGAAAGTCACAACTTCCCCGCCGCTCTGGCGCGCTCCAGGACGTTCTGCGCGGCCTTGACCAGCGGCAGGTCGATCATGCGTCCGTCCAGGGCAAAGGCGCCGCGCCCCTCCCGCTGATGGGCTTCGAAGGCTTCCACGATGCGACGCGCCTGAGCGATGGCCTCCTCGTCCGGCGTGAAGGCTTCCTGAACCGGTTTCACCTGGTTTGGATGGATAATTTGCTTGCCGGTGTAGCCCAATTGCGCGCCGAAGGCCGCCTCGCGCCGCACTCGCTCCACGTCGTGGAATTCCACCGTCACCATGTCAATCGCTTCGAGGCCAAACGCCTTCGCGTGCAAGACGACCGCGCTGCGGGCGTAGAAGACCTCCCAGGCCTCCGGCGTGCGCGTCGCGCCAAGGCTGGCAGCCAGGTCCTCCGCGCCGAAGATGAGCGCGTCCAGGCGGGGATGTGCGGCGATCTCCTTCAGGTTGACAATCCCTCGCGCCGTCTCTACATCCACCAGGAGGCGGATCGAGCCGACCGGCCAGTCGTGCGCGCGCTCCGCCTCCTCGATTCGTTGACTGACCCACTCCACCTGCGCGGCGTCCTCCACTTTGGGCAGCACGATCCCGTCCGGACGATGGGGCAGGGCCGCCGTTAAATCGGCCTCCTCCAGCCCCGAACCGACGGCGTTGATGCGCGCCAGTTTCTCGGAAGCGCCGAAATCCAGTTCCCGCAGGGCGCGGGCGATATTTTCGCGGGCGGCCTCCTTGCGGCTGGGGGCTACGCCGTCTTCCATATCCAGGCAGATGCAATCCACGCCGAAGGTGAGGGCTTTGTTGATCTTATGCCAGTCATCGCCGGGGACGTAAAGCAAGGCTCTGCGAGCGTGCATGGTCACCTCTCCAGGAGAGTCCAGGGGTATAACCAATGATAACATTCTCCGGCGGAAAAAGGGCATTTTTTCACATGCGCCGTGGGGCGTTTTCCTGTAAAATGAGAACGGTTACCCCATAGTTCCCCCTTGCTTGGCGGCGAGGGGAATTCCGATCCTATCTTTTCATTCAGGAGGAGCGTCTACGATGAGACCCGTTTACGCTATTTCGGGCGGCGTCTCCAAGTTCGCCAAAGCCCGCCCGGACAAAACCTTCCCTGCGATCGTGAAAGAGGCCTACGATTACGCCGTTCACGATCTCGGCCTGGATATACCCACCTTCAACCGCCTCGTGGATGGCTCGGTCGCCTCGTATTTCTCCGATCACTTCGCCCGCCAGTTGATGGCCGGTATCATGGTGCAGGATTACCTCGGCCTGTGCCCCAAGCCCAGTCACCGGGTGGAGGGCGGCGGCGCGACCGGTGGCATTTGCTTCCAGGAGGCCTGGAAATCGGTCGCCAGCGGCCACATGGATATCTGCGTGGCCTACGGCTTCGAGACCATGAGCCACGTGGAAACCTGGAAGGGCAACGAGTTCATCGCCCTGGCCTCCGACGTGTCGTTCGACTACCCCGTCGGAGGTTTTTATTCCGGCTACTACGCCATGATGGTCACCCGCCACATGAAGGAATACGGCACCACGCCGGAGCAACTGGCGCATGTGAGCGTGAAGAACCACATCAACGCCTACCACAACCCCTACGCGCAGAAGCGCCGCCGCCTGACCATCCAGGACGTGCGCAACGCGCCGATGGTCGCC
>RFJH01000017.1 GCA_003694975.1 Anaerolineae bacterium
CCGCCTCTCAGGCCGCCACCGAAGTGCACCCCGAGGACGCCTTCGCCTGGTTCAACCTGGGCACCAACCTGGTCGCTCTGGAGCGCTATGCCGAGGCCGCCCAGGCCTACGATACCGCCCGCAACCTGGGCCTGCCCCAACGCATGATGCGCTACCAGTTCGGGCCCTTCATCGCCTACTTCCACGCCTTCCGCATTGATGACCTGCTGGCCCTGACCGAATACGCCTTGCAACGCACACCGAATTCCGAGGAGGCCCTCCTGTGGCACGGTTGGGCGCTCTACCGCCGGGGAGATGTGCAAGGCGCACTCGCCGATTGGAACAGGGCCCTCGCCGCCCACCCGGGCTACGCGGACGCACAATACGCTATTGACTTCGTTCGAGGGACGAGCCCGTGACCGGCGCGCTTTCCCGTCAGGCCGCCACGTGTGGTCACCCTGTGTAGCGCTCAATCCTCGCGAAAACTATACCCTCCAGGCCAGGTTTGGATGACATTCGCGCCGAGTTTCTTTCGCAAACGATAGACCACATTCTTCAGAGCCGCCGAATCGCCGCCCCCACCCAGCCCCCATACTCTGGCAATAATTTCCTCGCTTGCGAACACGCGACCTGGCTGGCTCATCAACAAACGTAGCAAGCGAAACTCCAGATTGGTTAGACGAACTTCCCTCCCGTTGCTATCAATCGCCATACGTCGTCGGGAATCTAGGTAAATTCCGAGTCTCGCATTGGATGGTTCTCCCCCTTCCTTGTGACTACGACGCGCCCAGGCCATGATCTTCGCCATGAACAACGCCGGGCTGATGGGTTTGACCACACACTCATCTACACCGGCCTGATACGCCTCCAGAATTTCCGCCTCATTGTTCGCCGGCAGGAAAAGCAGAATCGGGCTATCGGTCAACGAGCGAAACCGTTTGCACAGTTTAATCCGCTCCGCATGGGGGACGTTGACATCAATCACTACCAGGTCCGGCACCTCCCCCAGAGAGCGATCCATCGCCCTTTGCGCCGAGGTCTCGATAATGGCCGTCAGTCCCTTCTCGCGAATGATATACCCCCAGATCGGCGCGGTATCGGATTGGTCACATACTACAAACACACGTGCTACAGAGGTATCAGGCAGAGAGTTGAGAGAACGCAAAGGCATCGTTCATTGGTCCGGGAACAAAGAAAGTCGCACCACGAGAAGCACAGTGCTATTATACGGTAGAAGGGAAGCGCTGCGGTCGTAGATGGTCACAAAATGTGACCAATGGGTGATATGGAAATCACTCATCCCCCGTTATACTCAAAGAAACCTTAGTCCTAGGAGGAGGATTCTGATGAGAAAGATAGTCCCCGTTCTGGTGGCATTGGTTGTTCTGGCCACCGCCTGTGGCCCTGGAAGACAGGCTGCACCAACACCCATCCCTCTCGCCACAGCAGCCCCAACACCAACCCCCATTCCCCTCAACCCCACGGCGCCTCCATCGAACGAAAAACCTGCCCCGGGCACCGAACGCACCTCACCCGTGGATGGTATGATCCAGGTCTACATTCCGGAGGGCACCTTTACGATGGGTGGCCTGGATCCGAATGCAGAGGCCGATGAGGAACCCGACCACAAGGTAACCATGCATGGCTTCTGGATCGACAAACTGGAAGTCACCAATGCCATGTACCTGGCCTGCGCGCAGGCAGGGGTTTGCGATCCGCCACGCTCCTTCAAATCCCAGACGCGTGAATCGTACTTCAACAACCCCGAATTCGCCGATTACCCCGTTGTCTACGTCACCTGGCGCGATGCGGCGACCTACTGCGAGTGGGCCGGTCGCCGACTCCCCACCGAGGCGGAATGGGAATACGCCGCCCGCGGCACCGATTTCCGCACCTATCCCTGGGGTGACGAGCCACCCGATTCCTCGCGCGCCAACTTCAACTACCAGGTCGGCGATACCACCCGTGTTGGTAGTTACCCCCTGGGTGCCAGCCCCTTCGGCGTGCTGGACATGGCCGGCAACGTAGCCGAGTGGGTCAACGACTACTATGATGCCAACTACTACAGCAAACTGGTCAGCATGAACCCGCCCGGCCCGGGCGAGCGCTCGAACTACTTCTCCCGCGTTGTGCGCGGCGGTTCCTTCCAGGACGCTCCGCGCGATATCCGCGTCTCCAATCGCGCCTCTGTGCTCGGCCCGAACCCGAACGCGCAAATCGGCACTCCCGAATACTACGGCGATTACTCGCCCAAGATCGGCTTCCGCTGCGCTTCGGATTACTAAACCCGCCGCACCAGAAGAGCAATGGCCGCCGGAGGAGCCTCCGGCGGCTTTTGTTTGACTCTATTTTCTTTCTATGGTATCATCTCCATCACAATCGCATAGCCCCTGTACGGCACTCTTATCCAGAGAGGCGGAGGGACCGGCCCTGTGAAGCCTCGGCAACCTGTCCAAGTGACGTAGCGCGTGACGCCGGCGAGGGGGGAAGCGCCTGCTAACCGCTGCGAAACAAGGATAAGGTGCCAATTCCGGCAGACGGATGTTCTGGAAGATGAGAGGGCAGCCGTGTGCACTGTCTCGCGCAATTGCCCTTTCACGTCCGGAAGGGGCAATTTCATTTTTGGAGAGGTGAAATGAGCACTACCTTCATGACTTCGCCCAAACTAATGTTTACCTCCGAATCGGTCACAGAAGGGCACCCCGATAAAATCTGTGACCAGATCAGCGATGCCGTCCTGGATGCCTGCCTGGAGCAGGACCCCTATTCGCGCGTCGCCTGTGAGACGGCCACCAAGACCGGCTTCGTCATGCTCATGGGCGAGATCACCACCCGCGCCAACTTCAACTACGACGAACTGGCGCGCAAAGTCCTGCTCGAAATCGGCTACGACGACAGTTCCAAAGGCTTCGACGGCAATACCTGCGGCGTCCTCGTCGCCATCGCCAAACAATCCGGCGACATCGCCCTGGGCGTGGATAAGGCCCTGGAGGCCAA
>RFJH01000153.1 GCA_003694975.1 Anaerolineae bacterium
CTGGACGTTCTCCGCCCTGGCCCTCCCCGCCAAAGCGACCTCCGCCTGGAAAGAAGCCTGCCACCACCTCGGCCTGCTCGGCAAGCGCTTCCGGGAACGCTTACAGGGCCTCGACCACTTCCTCGACCAGATCGAAGAGACCATCGAGAACCTGGCCCTCTCACAAGGCATCGACACGAACGAGATTTTCTAAAACATTGTCAAGCACTCAACCTGTGGATAACTGCTTGAAATCTCTGGATAACTTTCCCTTTTTGTGGAAAGACGTGCCTGTTCCCCTGTCCTCTTACCCCCATATCTGGCGGATAGCAAAATGAGCACTCCTAAATACGGCCTTCTCTTCCCATTTCTCTCTGGAAGCAAAAGACGTCCCCGCGTTCTCCACGACCATTTTCCACACCAGGAAGACCGGACGGGGTGATGCCTCCCCCGATATGTGGGGAGACGGTTCTAAGCATATCTATATCTGGCACATTTTGCCTCTCTCCACCCCCCTTTCCACAATATCCACAGCCCCTACTAAGACGACTACAGAGATATCAGTACACAAAGATTGGGGAAAGATGAAAGCGTTCTACCGGTATACCAAATGGCAGAGTACATTGTTTATCCATGTTCCTCTGTGTTTATCTGCGGTTCAAAAATCAGCCCCACGCGCTCCACGCGCGCGGCGTGAAGCGGGATGCTCAGCGCGGCGAGGACCTCATCCGGGCGACCGGTGGCGCCTTCGCGCGCCGCGAGGCGCATCGCCAGGCGCGGGCGTCCCTGCGCGTCGGGAGGGAGGAGGCGCAGGGACTCGATGAGGGGGCGCAGGTCGTAGGTCTTGCCGCGACGCGTTCGGGGCAGGGACCCGGCCTCGAGCACGGCACGCACGCGTCGGTCGAGTTCGGGTTCGGGGGGCGCGTCGAGGAGGGTCACTTCGTATTCGGCGGCGCGCAGTTGGTTTTGCAGCGCGGGCGCGCGGTCGTCCACCCGTTCCAGACGCAAAATTTCCAGGCCGGGCGGGGCGTTCTCCTGCAAGCGGGCGCGCAGGGCCTCGTCAGGGGACAGGTCTTCTTCCAGCCACACGTCCACGATCTCGGCGCGGGAGGCGAAACCCAGCGGCAGGGCGGATGCGAGTTGAATCTTCGGTCTGGGACGGAAGCCGTGCGTGTAGGCCAGGGGCAATCCGGCGCGGCGGACGGTGCGCTCCCAGATGCGTTGCACGTCCAGATGACCCGTGTAGCGCAGCGCGCCCTGCTTGGCGAAAGTGAGACGCAATCTCACGCCGCGACCTCCGCTTTGGGAGCGACCTTGCGCTTCGGGGTTTTCACTTCGGGGCACTTCCAGATTTCGCCGGGGTTGGCGCGGCGCAGGTCGGCGAAGGTGGGTAGGATGCCACAGGCATAGCACTGCTGACGGCAATCGATGCGGATTTTGCCTTCCATGGACTGGCGGTAATCCTGGAAGAGGTATTCCTTGCGCACGGCGGCGGAGATATGCTCCCAGGGGAAGATTTCGTCCGCACGGCGGGCGCGATGGGTGTAGAAGGCCGGGTCGAGGCCATGCTCGGCGAAGGCCTCCAGCCAGGCCTGATGACGGCGTTGATCACCCCAGGCATCGAAGCGCGCGCCGCGCTTCCAGGCGCTATAGACCACCCCGGCCATGCGCCGGTCGCCGCGGCTGAGCCAGGCTTCGAGCATGGTCTCTTCGGGGTCCGTCCAGGAGAGTTTGATGGCGCGGTCGCGCAGGGTGCGCTTCAGGAGGTCTTGCTTGGCGGTGATTTGCTCCACCGTATCGCAGGGTGCCCACTGGAAGGGCGTGTGCGGCTTGGGGACGAACGTGCTCACGCCGGCATGTACCTTCGCTTTGCCGCCCAGCACCTTGCGTCCCTCGGCCAGGACGCGCTTGCACAGGTCGGCGATGGCCTGCACGTCTTCGAGGGTCTCGGAGGGGTGGCCGATCATGAAATAGAGTTTGATGGTCGTCCAGCCGCGGCGGTAGATCTCGCGCGCCGTCTCCAGGATTTGCTCATCGGGGATGTACTTGTTGATGATGCGTCTCATGCGTTCGGTGGCCGCTTCCGGGGCGAGGGTGAAGCCGCCGGAGCGCCGTTCCTTCAGCCGCTCCATGAGTTCGACGGAGACGGTCTCGATGCGCAGCGAGGGCAGGGAGACGGTGAGATGACGCCCGCGAAACCGCTCGCCGACGGCTTCCACGAGTTCGAGGATGTGACTGTAATCGGAGGAGGACAGGGAGAGCAACGCCAGTTCCTCGAACCCGGTCGCGGCGACGGCCTCCTCCGCAGCCTGCACGATCTCCTCCACGCTTCGCTCGCGGACCGGGCGCGTGATCATCCCCGCCTGGCAGAACCGACACCCGCGCGTGCATCCCCGCATAATCTCCACCGAGACGCGGTTATGCACAATATCAATATTCGGGACGATGAAGCGCGTCGGCGGGGGCGGGAGTTTGCCCACGATGCGCTTGATGACCTTCGGCGGCGCTTCAGGGACGCGCGGCGTGATACCCGCCACGGTGCCGTCCTCGTGATAGGTCACTTCGTAGAGCGAAGGCACGTACACCCCCGGCACGCGCGCCAGATCGCGCAGCAGAGCGGCGCGGTCGCTGAACTTGCGCCCCTTCGCGTCGCTTTGCCGGCGTTGCACCGCTTCAATGATCTCGTGGATAATCTCTTCCCCCTCGCCGATGGCGAAGGCATCTATGAAGGCGTGCATCGGTTCCGGGTTCATCGTGGCGTGTCCGCCGGCGATGACCAGGGGATGAGTCTCGTCGCGCTCTGCGCTGCGGAGGGGAATCCCGGCCAGATCGAGGATGTTCAGAGCGTTCGTGTAGAGGGTCTCGTAGGGCAGGGTGAAGCCCAAGATATCGAAATCGGCCAGGGGATGCTTGCTTTCCAGGGCGTAGAGCGGGATGCCGTGGGCGCGCATTTTCTCTTCCATATCCACCCAGGGGGCGTAGGCGCGCTCGGCCAGCGCGTCGGGACGTTGATTGATCTGGTCGTAGAGGATTTTCAGCCCGACGTTGGAGACGCCGATATCGTAGATATCCGGGAAGATAAGCGCCACGCGCGTGCGCGCCTGGGCCCAGTCCTTGTGAATGGCGTTGAACTCGCCGCCCACGTAGCGCCCCGGTTTTTGCACCTGTAATAACACGCGCTCCAGGCGCGCTTCGATTTCCTTTGGAGTGAGCATGACTGGATTATACCTGATAAAAACAGTCCGAAAAGAGTAGGCCAAACGGGTCAATGGAAAGAACGGCTATTTTCTTGTAGAATGAGCACATGGCGGGCAATCCCATCGCCCGTCGGTTCACAGTGTGTGAACCCGCCAGTTTGTCAGGAAAGGAGGAAGCGCCATGAAACGCATCTTGCCCGTTGTGCTTGCGCTGACGCTCTCCGCGTGCAGCGTGGTGGTTCCGGCACAACCCACCCCGGTCCCACCGCAGCCGACACAACCCCCGCCACCGACACCTATTGTGGTAACCGTGGTCGTTGAGCAACCCGTTGTGGTGACCGCCACGCCGATGCCGGTTATGCCTTCACCGACTCAAGAGGTCGCGCCGCCGGAACCGACGGCCACACCGATGCCCGTGGATACTCCCACGCCCGAAGGGGTTTCCAGTGGTATTTTCGTGAATATCACTCGCTCCACCGACCGCATCTCGCTGCGGTGTCCTCCCTCGGAGGTGACGTTCAATCTCAGCGTGACCGATACCTACGTTACGGCAGTTGAGTTTTACTATCGTATGGAGGACAAAGTCTCTTCGGAGATCAGCGAGTGGAAGCATGCCGGCTCAATGCAAGACCTGGGAGATGGGAACTACACCTTTACCTTCCAGGCGCTGGATGTGCATCCTGATTTGCGTCCGCGCGAGGGGTGGCTGGATTACCAGTTTGTAGCGGTGAACAAATACGGCAATGTGGTAGGCCGCAGCGAGAAGTTCAATCGCCTGATCGTCTACACGATTGACTGCCCCCAGTAGAAGCGAACAGACGTCGGACACGGTTTATCGAGGCCTCCCGTAGCCATTGCTACGGGAGGTTTTTGTGCGACTATTTGCCCGCAATCGTGTCAAAAAGAATGGTGGAGCACAGTACGATGCCCTTTGCTTCGGGCGATGTATAATAAAATCTAAGAACAACTTTCCTTAACCGGCATTATCCGGTAAGATTCTCCACAACCTTCTCTCTTCGCCAAAAGGAGGAGTCACCATGAGCAATCGTTTTGAATTTGGGGGGGAGATTGTTTGGCGTCCCACGCCGGAATATGTCGAAA
>RFJH01000018.1 GCA_003694975.1 Anaerolineae bacterium
CACCTATACCAGAGCACAATTGAACCTCCTGCAAGCCATCGCCGACCAGACTGCCGGTGCCATTATTAAAGCCCGCCTCCTGCAGGAAAGTGAACGCCGCACGCGCCAGTTGACCACGCTGAACGAAATCACCCGCCAACTGACCTCCACCCTGGAACTGGAGCCCCTGCTGCAGAACATGCTTGAAAGCGCCGTCCGCATCCTGAATTGTGAGGCCGGCAGCCTCTTCCTTGTGGATGAGGCCACCGATGAACTGGTCTTCAAAGTCACGACCGGTCCGGTTGCCAAAAATCTACTTGGCCAACGCCTGCCTCCCGGAAGCGGTATTGTGGGACGAGCGGTGATCACTCGCTCGCCGGTCATCGTCAACGACGTGCAAAACTCCCCTGGATGGTTCTCGCAAACCGACGAGCAAACCGGCTTTGTCACAAAAGCCGTCCTGGCCGTGCCTCTGGAGGCTAAGGAGCGCGTAATCGGAGTCATTGAAGTCATCAACAAACGCGATGGGTTGCCCTTCGGCGAAGATGACCAAGCACTGCTGACCGCGTTCGCCAGTCAGGCTGCTATTGCCATCGAAAACGCCCGCCTCTATACCCTGACCGATCAGGAATTGGCCGCCCGTGTGGAGGAACTCTCGGTTATGCAACGCATTGACCGGGAATTGAACGCCAGTCTGGAGATCGAGCGTGCCATGCGCATCACGCTGGAATGGGCTATGCGCCAGTCCGACGCGGATGCGGGGATGATTGGCATTCTCGAGGAGGAGGGGTTGCGCCTGATGGCCCATGAGGGGTATGGCGACCTCCTTGCTGCGTACAGCGATACACCTCTGCCCCTTGAACAGCCGGAACTGCGCGCTGCGATTGAAGCACGACAGGCACAGCGCCTGTCTCTCTCGGCCAATGGCGGTGGTTTTCTCCCCGGTGCCCGCACCCAGGTTGTGGTCCCCATCCGGCGTGAGGCAGAAGTCATCGGGCTGATCCTGCTTGAGAGCCTGTCGGAGGACAAAAGCGACCGCCCTCTCACCTTTCTCAACCGCTTGAGCGACCATGCGGCCATTGCAATCGCCAACGCCCAACTTTATGCGGAGGTTCAGGCGGCAAACCTTGCCAAGAGCGAGTTCGTCTCCCTGGTCGCTCACGAATTGAAAAACCCCATGACCTCGATCAAAGGTTACACTGAACTCCTGGCCGCCGGCGCGGTTGGTCCCATCAACGAGAGCCAGGCCAATTTCCTGAATACCATCCGTTCTAACGTCGAACGTATGGCTATTCTGGTCTCCGACTTGAACGACCAATCGAAGATTGAGGCCGGTCGCCTGCGCCTGGAGTTCAAAGCTGTGGACGTGCGTGAAGTAGTGGATGAGGTACTGCGCGCCAGTAAACGACAGATCGAGGAGAAGAGACAAACTATTACCGTACAACTTGCGGAGGACCTGCCCAGGGTTTGGGCAGACCGCACTCGCCTGGGGCAGGTCATTACCAATCTGGTCAGCAACGCGAACAAATACACTCCTCCGGAGGGCAAGATTCTCATCGGTGCTGAGGAAAGCGAGAACCATTGGGACCCCCAGGGGGCCAGAAAGGTGGTGCATATTTGGGTGCAAGACAACGGTATTGGCATCGCTCCAGAAGACCAGAAGAAAATCTTTCAAAAGTTCTTCCGTTCCGAGGACGAGAAGGCGCGCTAGGCGCCTGGCACCGGCTTGGGATTGAATATCAGTAAAAGCCTGGTGGAGATGCAAGGCGGTCAGATGTGGTTCGAGAGCGAGTTCCGAAAAGGGACAACGTTCCACTTCACTATCCCGGTTGCCGAAGAAGGGTAAATGTTCCTGCGGAAGTCCAAGACGAGAGCCCACTCACTACGGAAGGATTGACAGGACATGGCATTCACCGCGGCAGTTGGACAGGCGCAAGCAATAGATGGCCGCGAGGCCGGATTGCAGGCTACTCACCGTGCGCTCAACACGCTTGGCGCCAATCCTGCCACCCTGGCCGTCGTCATTGCCTCGCACCAATACGAACCCCGTCAGGTAATCAACGGGGCCTCCAGCCTGCTCCCGAATGTGCCACTGGTGGGGTTCAGCACGCCTGCCGGTTTGACGCATGAGGGTCAACACCCTCGCTCGGTCGTCGTCGCCATCTTGAGTGGCGACCGCTTCCAGGCGGAAGCCTACTGGTTCTCGGAGTATGCTCAAAGTGGACGCGAAACGGCGCTGCGCCTAAAGCGTTTGCTCCCCCCCCAACTCGATGAAAGTTCGGCAGTGCTCCTTTTCGCCGATGGATTCAATGGGGATGCCGAACAGTTTTGCACCCACATGCAAGACGCCCCTCTGACGGTCGGCGGTTTATCATGCGGTGACCTGCACACCGGCCATACCTTTCAGTTCGCCAACGACCGATTCGGTATGGGTGGTCTGGCTGCCGTCCATCTTCAGGGAGACATCCACCTGGGCATTGGCTCGGCGCATGGTTGGGATCCGGTCGGCGGACAGTTCCGTGTGACACGCGCCCGTGGTTTCTGGCTACGAACGCTGGACGGTCGCCCGGCCTCGGAGGCCTATGCCCAACTTTTCGGCCATCCGGCCCGCGAGTGGGCTTTCCCGCCCCTGAATCACCTTGTGCGCCTTTATCCTCTTGGGTTGGAACAGGAAGAGGGACTTCGTGTTCGTTCCCCGATGCGAGTCGAAGCCGATGGCAGTTTCCGAATGAACGCACCCATCCAGGAAGGCCTGGACGCGTACCTGATGGTGGGAAGCCCGGCCAATTGTCAGAACGCGGCGCGGCAGGCCGCTCAGGAAGCGCTACGAAGCCTGGGGAAAGCACGCCCGGTCTTTGCGCTGGTGTTGGCCGATATCGCCTGGCAGTTACTGCTCAAAGCCCAACCCGGCCTGGAGATCGCCGCTGTGCAAGAAATTCTGGGCGAAGATATCCCCATCGCCGGAGGATACACGCTGGGACAAATCGTTCCCGGCGAGGAAC